>CAJUDV010000001.1 GCA_910585385.1 uncultured Oscillibacter sp.
TCTGGACGAAAGCGGAGTATCTGAAATTCGCTGACGCTATGATGGACAAGCCCCTTTCCTACTGTCCCACGGTTATCCGTCCGCCATGACGGTCGCCACCGCGTCGGGGCTGGAATGGGTCATTTACCCGACAGCGGCCAATGGGAGCGACACCACCTACGTCCCGGATTACTGGCTCTTCCTCGCGTCGAACCCGTGCCTGCTCGTCGGCGGGAATTACGGCCAGAACCGGTTTCTCGGGCTGTTCTTCGTGTACTACGGCGCGGCGTCGTACGCGGACTCGAACATCGGCTGCCGCCTCCAAAAACTCCCCTAAAGGAGGGGGGCGTGGGGGGAGGGGCGCACTCCTCCCCCCACAAAAAGAATCAGCAAGCACGCCGCTCCCGGTAGAAGGGGGCGGCGAAAATTTTGGGGTCATCCGCGCAGCAGACGATGGTCTTGGCATCCCCGGAGCGTCCCGGATAACTGGAACTTCAACGCGTCGAACCCGTGCCTGCACGTCGGCGGGAATTACGGCCAGAACCGGAATCACGGGCTGTTCTACGTGAACTACAACACGGCGTCGAACGCGAACACGAACATCGGCTGCCGCATCCTTGTATAGCAATTTAGGCTACAACATTTTTTCGATGGTAAGGGGGCCTCACCCTTTCCATAAGCGCGGACGACCGCACACCCCATGGTGAAGATCAGCCGATAGGACATGAGTTAGTACACGCCGCCGGCCGGCGGCGCGATGGAAAGCCCATGAGGCTACAAGGAGGACAACACCACAGCATGAAACGAGTGGGAAATCTTTACGATCCAATGATTTCAGACGGCAACCTGGAGCGGGCCATCCACGACGTCAACGCGTCCCATCGTTGGCTCCCCAGGCACAAGCCCAATAAAACGGTCGCATGGGTGGAGGAGGACATCCCGGCCAGGGTGAAGGAGCTGCGGGAAATCATCATCGGCATCATCGACGGGACGGTCAGCCTCACCCCGCCGTTGAAAAAGAGACGTTACGACAGGAGCGCCGGAAAATGGCGGGACATCAACGAGCCCCTCCTCTGGCCGGATCAGTACGTCCACCACGCCCTGGTGCAGGTTTTACAGCCGGCCATGATGAAGGGCATGGACCGATACTGCTGCGGGAGCATCGAAAAGCGGGGCATGAGCTGGAGGGGAGTTATTCCGCCGTGCTTCAGTAACACCGCCTCAAACTCAGTTTCACAGGTTGGCGCGGTTTGCTGGTGCCCGCTCCGCATGCCTTGACCGACATCCGTAATGCCCTTGAGACCGGGGCTGACTCTATCCTGTCAGCCTGCATCGCGGAGGATACCCCGATGCGATGGGCGCCCCTGGCGGAAAACCGGGAGGACCGGACTTGGAAAAGCGGCACAGGATTGAAGACGTCCTCAACTGTCTCATCGAGACGATTTAGCTCCACGGCGGGGGATCGCCGGTTTTTGATGCGCCCTCTCACTTGACCGCCTCCCGTCCATTTCCTGTTTCTCTCACAGCGTCAGCATATACAAAATCGCAGCGATTCCCCCGGAGGAGCAATCTACGGTTGCAAAAGCCGGATGCAGGGTGTAAAATTCCCATATCCGGCCTCTTTGACGCCGCAATTTTGGGCAGTTTGGATAATTTATTATATCAGTGAATTACCACTTTACTTTGCTAATATAATGAAGTACAATGGATTCCAGCAAGACGGGCGGGAGCGCCCCGCCCCAAGGAGGGATATTCCATGGAACTGGATTTGAATATGCTCCGGCCCCAGGAGCGGTTTTCCCTGCGGGCCCGGCTGCTCTTTGAGGGAGAGGGCTTCCGGCAGTACCACATGGGCCGGTTTGAGGAGTACGGACTGTATCAGGAGAACCGCCGCTTTCTGGCCAGCGACCAGGTGATCACCTTTACGGATTTGGACGGGCGGCTGCTGGCGCTGAAACCCGACGTGACGCTCTCCATCGCCAAGAACGCCCAAGTGGAGGAGGGCGGCTGCGGACGGTATTACTACGCGGAGAACGTCTACCGTCCCAGCCAGGAGAGCCACACCTTCCGGGAGATCAGCCAGATGGGGCTGGAGTGCATCGGCACGGTGGACGACGCCGTCACAGCCCAGGCCGTGTCCCTGGCGGTGCGGAGCCTGGCCCTTATGGGCCGGGATTTCGCGGTGGAGCTGGGCCACATGGGCTTTGTCACCGGCCTCTTTGACGCCGTGGGCGTCCCCAAGGCCCTTCGGCCCAGGCTGCTGACCTGCGTCCGGGACCGAAACAGCCATGAGCTCCAAAAGACCGCGGAGGCGGCGGGCCTGTCCCGCCAGGGGACGGAGGCGCTGTGCCGCCTGCCCGCCCTGGCGGGGGATTGGAGGGCCGTGCTGGCGGCGGCGGAGCCTCTGGCTCTCAACACCGCCATGGGCGGGGCCCTTGAGGAACTGCGTGTCCTCTGCCAGGCGCTGGAGGAACGGGGCGAAACGGCGCGCTTGAAGCTGGACCTGTCCCTTGCCAACGACATGGACTACTACAACGGACTGGTGCTCCAGGGCTATCTCACGGGACTGCCCCGGGCCGTCCTGAAAGGCGGACGGTACGATCCCCTGGCGGCGCAGTTCCGCCCCGGGACCCGGGCCGTCGGCTTTGCGCTGTATCTGGACGAGCTGGACCGGCCGGCGGAGGCGGCACCGGAAGACGGCGGACAGGTCATGCTGAACGTAGCCCTGCCCAAGGGCCGTCTGGGGGACAAGGTATACGCTCTTCTGGACGGGGTGGGCTACGGCTGTCCGGAGAACTACACCGACACCCGCAAGCTGGTGGTGGAAAACCTGGAGGCAGGCATCCGCTACTTTCTGGTGAAGCCCAGCGACGTGGCCATCTACGTCCAGCACGGCGCGGCGGACATCGGCATTGTGGGCAAGGACATTCTGGCGGAGTCCGGGGCGGACGTCTATGAGCTGCTGGACACGGGGCTTGGAAAGTGCCGCATGTGCGTGGCGGGTCCGGCGGACTTTCAGGACGATCCGGGGCGGACGCTGCGGGTGGCCACTAAGTTCGTGAATATCGCCAAGGCGTACTATGCCGCCCAGGGCCGGGACATCGACATCATCAAGCTGAACGGCTCCATTGAGCTGGCCCCCATTCTGGGGCTCTCGGACGTGATCGTGGACATCGTGGAGTCCGGCGCGACCCTGAGAGAAAACCATTTGAAGGTGCTGACGGAGTTCATGCCCATCTCGGCCCGGTTCATCGCCAACCGGGCGAGCTTTCAGTTCAAGCGCCGGGAGATCGATGCGCTGTTGAAAAAACTCTCGGAGGTGACGGCCCAGTGATCCGGATTTTGGACTTCGACCAGCTGGCCCCGGAGGAATTTCTCAACCGGGACATTCAGGCGGAGGAGGACGTCTCCGCCGCCGTGGATGAGATCCTGGCAAACGTCCGCCGCCGTGGCGACGGCGCCCTGCGGGACTACACCCGCCGCTTTGACGGCGCGGCGCTGAAAGACCTGCGGGTGGCGGCGGCGGAGTTTGACGCCGCAAGAGAGTCCGTGGACCCGGATTTTCTGGAGACTCTAAAAGAGGCGGCGGAGAACATCCGCCGCTTCCACGAGCGGCAGAGGCACAGCGACTTTCTCCTGGCGGACCGGCCCGGCGTGGTCATGGGCCAGCGGTGGACGCCCATCGAGAAGGTGGGCATCTGCGTGCCCCGGAGCCCGGAGGCCTTTCCCTCCACCATTTTGATGAACGCCATCCCGGCGCGGATCGCCGGGGTGCGGGATATTGTCGTTGTGACGCCCCCCCGGCCGGACGGCACCGTCAGCCCCGAGGCGCTGATGGCCGCGGAGCTGGCGGAGGTGACGGAGGTCTTTAAAATCGGCGGCGCCCAGGCGGTGGCGGCACTGGCCTGCGGCACGGAGACCGTGCCCCGGGTGGACAAGATCGTGGGCCCCGGCGGCATTTACGTGGCCACCGCCAAGCGGAAGGTCTTCGGCCGGGTGGACATTGACATGATCGCCGGACCCAGCGAGATCCTGGTGCTGGCGGACGGAGGGACCAACCCGAAATGGGCGGCGGCGGACCTGCTGAGTCAGGCGGAGCACGACGCCCTGTCCTCCGCCGTTCTGGTGACGGACAGCCGCCAACTGGCGGAGGCCGTCCGGGCGGAGATTGAAACCCAGTTGGAGGTACTGCCCCGCGGGGACATCGCCCGCCGGTCCATTGAGGACAACGGCAAGATCATTGTGACGGACAGCCTGGACAAGGCGGTGGAGGCGGTGAACCGCATCGCCCCGGAGCACCTGGAGCTGTGCGTGGACGACCCCTTCGCCCTGCTGCCCCGGATCAAAAACGCCGGGAGTATTTTCCTGGGCCGGTCCACGCCGGAGGCCCTGGGGGACTACTTCGCGGGACCCAATCACACTCTGCCGACGTCCGGCACCGCGCGGTTCTCCAGCCCCCTGGGGGTGGACGACTTTATGAAGCGCTCCAGTTTTCTGTATTATGACCGGGAGGCCCTGGCGGGGTGCGCGGAGAAGATTGCGGACTTCGCCCGCCGGGAGGGGCTGGAGGGACACGCCAGGTCGGCCCTGTCCAGGGAGGAGAAATCCTGACTCTCCCCGGAACCCACCCGGCGGAACGGCGGCACGCCGGAGTCCAGCGCGGCCTCGAGCCTCACCGGCCGCCCCTATGTCCCCCTCCCGCCCCAGGAGGCGGCGCCCCCCATAACCCCACATTTAATAAAGAGGTGTTTCACCATGAAGAATTTCCTCTCCGCCGAGGCGCGCGGCCTCGCCCCCTACACCCCCGGCGAACAGCCCCGGGACCAGCAGTACATCAAGCTGAACACCAATGAGAGCCCCTTTCCCCCCTCCCTGAAAGTGGTCAAAGCCCTCTCCCGGGCGGAGCTTTTGAAGCTGAACCTGTACTCCGACCCGGCCTGCACGCAGCTGAACGCAGCCATTGCCGCCCACTACGGCCTCCACCCCGCCAACGTGATCTCCGGAAACGGCTCCGACGAGATTCTGGCCTTTGCCTTCCGGGCCTTCTGCGGCGCGGGGCAGCCCGTGGCCTACGCCGACGTCACTTACAGTTTCTACCAGTCCCAGGCGGCGCTGTTCGGGCTGGAGGCCAAGGTGATTCCCCTGCGGGAGGACTTTACGCTGAATGTGGACGACTACATGGACTTCCCCGGCGCCATTGTCATCGCCAATCCCAACGCCCCCACCGGCATGGCTGTGCCCCGTCAGGACATCCAGCGGCTGCTGGAGGCCAACCCGGACCGGGTGGTCATTGTGGACGAGGCCTATGTGGACTTCGGCGGCGAGAGCTGCGTCCCCATGATCTTCCGCTACGACAATCTCCTGGTAACACAAACCATGTCCAAAAGCCGCCAGCTGGCCGGCGGGCGGGTGGGCTTTGCCCTGGGCGGCGAAGCGCTGATCGAGGCCCTGAACCGGGTGAAGTACAGCTTTAACCCCTATAACATCAACCGCCTCTCCCTCATCGCCGGGACCGCCGCCATGGAGGATGACGCCTACTTCCAGAGCTGCTGCGAGACCGTCCGGAAAAACCGGGCCTGGCTGGTGGAGGAGCTGGAGGGGCTTGGCTTTGCCGTGCTGCCCTCCTCCGCCAACTTCGTCTTCGCCAGGTGCGGCAGACTCCCCGGCGGGGAGCTGTACCGCCGTCTGAAGGAGAGCGGCATTCTGGTGCGCTGGTTTGACCGGGAGCGCGTCCGGGACTTTGTCCGCATCACCGTGGGCTCCATGGAGCAGATCGGGGCGCTGGTGGACGAGCTGGCCCGGATGCTGGAAGAGCTGTAAAGGAGGCGCCATTATGCGAACTGCCGCCATCAAGCGGGACACCCGGGAGACCCAAATTCAGCTGACGCTGAATCTGGACGGCACGGGCAGGTCCGACCTCTCCACCGGCGCGGGCTTTCTGGACCATATGCTGGAGCTCTTCGCCCGCCACGGGGACTTTGATTTGAACCTCGTCTGCCACGGGGACACCCAGGTGGACTTCCACCACTCCGTGGAGGACATCGGCATCTGCCTGGGGCAGGCCTTCACAGCGGCCCTGGGGGACAAGCGGGGCATCAGCCGGTACGGGCAGTTCCTGCTGCCCATGGACGAGACGCTGGTGCTGTGCGCCGTGGACCTCTCGGGCCGGGCCTGCCTGGGCTGGGCGGTGGACCTGCCCGCCGGGAAGGTGGGGGACTTTGACACAGAGCTGGCCCAGGAGTTCTGGCTGGGCTTTGTGCGCAATTGCCCCGGCTCCATCCACATCCGAAAGATCACGGGGGAGAACACCCACCACATTCTGGAGGCCGTGTTCAAGGGTATGGGCCGGGCGCTGAAGATGGCCGCGGCTCCGGACGAGAGGCACCGGGACGAGATCCCGAGTACAAAGGGTGTGCTGTAAATGATTGCCATTGTGGATTACGGCGTGGGGAACCTGTTCTCCCTGCGCTCCAGCCTCCGGGCTCTAGGGGCGGAGGCGGAGGTAACCCGGGACGCCGGGCGGCTGCGCGCCGCCGGCCGCATCATCCTCCCCGGCGTGGGGGCCTTTGGGGACGCCCGGGAAAAGCTGGAGGGCACAGGCCTTGTGCCCGTCCTGCGGGAGGAGGCGGAGCGCAAGCCCCTGCTTGGCATCTGCCTGGGAATGCAGCTGCTGTTTGACCGGGGCTTTGAGTACGGGGAGCACCCCGGCCTGGGGCTGGTGCCCGGACAGGTGGTGAGCCTGCGGGAGAGCCTGGAGGACAAATCCCTCAAGGTCCCCCACATGGGCTGGAACAGCCTGGACGTCCTCCGGGACGACCCGCTGTTCCGGTATTTTAAGAGCGGCGAATACGTCTATTACGTCCACAGCTTCTACGCCCGGGACTGCGATGCCTCCACCCTGGGCACGTCCCGGTACGGAAACGTGGCCGTCACCGGCGCGGTGCGCTGCGGAAACGTCTGGGGCGCCCAGTTCCACCCGGAGAAGTCCGGGGACGCGGGACTGCGGCTGCTGCGGGCCTTCGCGGAACTGTGACAGGAGGGACCCTATGAGAGAAATGAGGAGAAAAGACCGCCAGGTGACGGACCCGGAAAAGATCCGGGAGATCATCGCGGCCTGTGACTGCTGCCGCCTGGGGCTGTGCGATCACGGGCGGGCATACGTCGTCCCCTTGGACTTCGGCTTTACGGAGCAGGAGGGGCGGTACACGTTCTACTTCCACAGCGCCCGGGAGGGCCGGAAGATCGACCTGATCCGACAGGCCGGATGGGCCTCCTTTGAGATGGACGCCGGCCACGAGGCGGTTCCGGATGAGACCGCCTGCGAGTACACCGCCCGGTTCCAATGCGTCATGGGCGGCGGCCCGGTGACGCTGCTGGAGGCGGCGGAGGAAAAGCGGGCGGGCCTGGCCGCCGTCATGGCCCACGTCTCCGGAGAGGCGGGGCCGTGGGACTTTTCCGAGGCCATGCTGGAGAGGACCCAGGTCATCCGCCTGGAGGCGGAGGAGCTGACCTGCAAGGTCCACCTGTGAGAGAGGAGCAGCGCCATGCAGATTTTTCCCGCCATTGACCTGCGGGGCGGACAGGTGGTCCGCCTCTACCAGGGCGACTATGACAAGGAGACCATCTACGGCCAGGACCCCTGCGCCGCCGCCCGGGACTTCCTGGCCGCCGGGGCCAAATACCTCCATGTGGTGGACCTGGACGGGGCCAGGGACGGCATCCTGGCCAACTTTGACTCCATCGCCGCCATCGCGAAGCAGGGCGGCCTCTATATGGAGGTGGGCGGCGGCATCCGCACCGAGGATCGGATCCGCCAGTACCTGGACCTGGGGGTGGGCCGGTGCATCCTGGGCACCGCGGCCGTGAAGGACTTCGATTTCACCGCCCGCATGGCCCAGAAGTACGGCGAACAAATCGCCGTGGGCGTGGACGCCCGGGAGGGGTACGTGGCCGTCAACGGGTGGAAGGAGCTCTCCCGGGAGAGGGGCGTGGACTTCTGCCGCCGCCTCCGTGACGCCGGCGTCCGTACCGTCATCTACACCGACATCAGCCGGGACGGCGCGGAGTCCGGCACCAACCTGGCCCTCTACCGGGAGCTGGCGGAGATCCGGGGACTGGACGTCACCGCCTCCGGCGGCATCAGCGGCATTCCGGAGCTGCGGGAGCTCCGGGCCATCGGTACCCGGGCCGCCATTTTGGGCAAGGCGCTGTACACCGGCCGACTGGATCTGAGAACCGTCATCCAGGAGGTGGGGACATGCTAGCGCGGCGCATCATCCCCTGCCTGGACGTGCGGGACGGCCGGGTGGTGAAGGGCACCAACTTTCTCCGGCTGCGGGACATGGCGGACCCTGTGGACATGGCCCGGTTCTACAACGACTCCGGCGCGGACGAGCTGGTGTTCTACGACATCACCGCCTCCGCCGAGGGGCGGAACCTGTTTACGAACATTCTGCGCCGGGTGGCGGGGGAGATCTTCATCCCCCTGACAGTGGGGGGCGGCATCCGGACCCTGGACGACTTCGACCGGGTGCTCAAGTGCGGCGCGGACAAGGTCAGCGTCAACTCCGGGGCCATCGCGGACCCGGGACTCATCGCCGCGGGAGCCAGGAAATACGGCGACCAGTGTGTGGTGCTGAGCATGGACGTCAAGCGGGTGGAGGGACGGTTCCGCCTCTTCGCCAAGGGCGGCCGGGAGGACACCGGCATCGACGCCATGGAGTGGGCCGTAAAGGGCGCTGCCGCCGGCGCCGGGGAGATCGTGCTGAACTCCATCGACACCGACGGGGTAAGGCGGGGCTTTGATCTGGAGATGCTGGACGAGCTGGCCAGCCGGGTAAATATCCCCATTGTCGCCAGCGGCGGGGCCGGGAGGATGGAGGACTTTGCGGAGCTGTTCACCCACCCCGGGGTGGACGCCGGACTGGCGGCGTCTATTTTCCACACCCGGCAGGTGGAGATTTCCGCCCTGAAGGCGTATTTGAGAGATTTGGGGGTGCCCATGCGGGTGTGAAGTCTTCTCCGCCGCGGAGCGGAATCCCCCTCCCCCTGTTCAGAGGGACCAAAAGGAGTGCCATCTATGGAAATAAACAAGCTGAAATTTGATGAAAAGGGCCTCATCCCCGCCATTGTGCAGGACCACTACACAAAAGAGGTCCTGACTTTGGCCTATATGAACGCCGAGAGCCTGGCTATCACCATCGACGAGCGGCGCACCTGCTTCTGGAGCCGCAGCCGCCAAGAGCTGTGGCGCAAGGGAGAGACCAGCGGCAGCCGCCAGCACGTGGTCTCCATCACCGCCGACTGCGACTGCGACGCCCTGGTGGTGGAGGTGGTGAAGGACGGCCCCGCCTGCCACACCGGGGCGGAGAGCTGCTTTTTCAACGGCCTCTATCTCTCCGACCAGCTGAAACAGTTCAGCTACGAGGGCCTCTACCGCCTGATTCAGGGCCGGAAGACCAGCCCCGTGGAGGGCAGCTACACCACCTACCTCTTTGAAAAGGGCCTGGACAAGATCCTGAAAAAGGTGGGTGAGGAGTGCACGGAGGTCATCATCGGCGGGTGCAAGGAGGACCGGGCGGAGACCGTCTACGAGATCGCGGACCTGTGCTACCACGTGATGGTGCTGATGGTGCAGATGGGCATCACCGTGGAGGACGTCACCCGGGAGCTGGAGAAGCGCCATGTGGTAGACCACAAGGTAAAGCAGGAGCGGATGCAATGAGGCGCCTCTGCTCCGTCCACACGCACTCCACCATGTGCGACGGGAAGAACACCCTGGCGGAGATGGCCGCCGCGGCCTTTGCCGCCGGGGCGGCGTCCTTCGGGGCCTCGGGCCACAGCCACACCCCCATGCCGGAGGACAAGGGCTGTGTCCTTCCGGCGGACATGACCGCCTACCGGGCGGAGGTCCTGCGGCTGCGGGAGATGTACCGGGGCCGGATGGACGTGCTCCTGGGCATTGAGCTGGACAACTGTGCCGACGTGACGGCGGAGGGCTTTGACTACTGGATCGGCAGCGCCCACCGGCTGCAAGGCCCTGACGGCCGCTGGTACACCGTGGACTGGGACGCGGAGACCCTGACCGCCTGCCGGGACGGCGCCTTCGGCGGAGACGGCCTGGCCATGGCGGAGCGGTACTATGACCAGGTCCGGCGCATGGCGGCCCGGAGGCCCACCATTCTGGGACATATCGACCTCGTTACCAAATTCAACGAGGGAACGCCCCTCTTTGACGAGTCGTCTCCCCGGTACCGCGCCGCGGCGCTGGAGGCGCTTCACACCGCGGACCCCGCCGCGACGCTCTTGGAGATCAACACCGGCGCCATGTCCCGGGGATACCGGCGGACGCCCTATCCGGCCCCCTTTCTGCTGGAGGAGTGGCGCCGCATGGGCGGCAGGATTATTTTTACCGCCGACGCCCACAGTGATTCCGCCATAGTATACGGCTACGACCAGGCGGCGGAGCTGGCCCGCTCGGCGGGGTTTGACCGCTCCACGGTGCTGACCGCCGCCGGCACGGCGGAGCGGCCATTATGAGCGGACCCGGACATACCGCGTTTGACAGGCGATAAAGCCCGGGGCTGGCGCGGCAAAGAACGCCTCCGCTGCGGCGGCATCTGATGATCGGCGGAATGTCCCGCAGCGGAAATTTTTCCCAACCCCGGCGGGTTTTACAGGCGGGCCGCCGCCCCACGAGGCGGCCGATGTCCGGCTGACGGAGACAGGATACGCGTTGTTTGCACGGATTTGTATGAAAAAGGCGCGGCAAAAGCCGCGCCTTTTGGCTTCTTGTCCATTGAGTTATAGCACATCTGTTGGTAGAATAATAGAACTACGAATGAAAAGTGAGGCGTTTTATGGCTCGAACTGTGATCTTTGATCTGGATGGGACTATCCTGGACACCATTGAGGACCTGGCCGCCGCCGGAAACTGGGTCTGCCGCCAGCACGGCTGGCCGGAGCACACTGCGGAGCGGTTTATGGCCATGGTGGGCCACGGCATTCCAAACCTCGTCTCCCAATTCACCCCGGAGACCTGCCGCAGCCCCCTTTTGATCGCCAGCGCCCTGTCCCAGTTCACCAACTATTACGGCGCCCACAACATGGACAAAACCGCCCCCTACGCCGGCATTCCGGAGCTGCTGGAGCGGCTGAGCGCCGCCGGGGTCCGGATGGCGGTGTACTCCAACAAGGCCGACGAGTTCAGCCGGGAGATCGTGGAGCACTTCTTCCCCGGCGTGTTCCATCTGGTGCGGGGCAAACTGCCGGATGTGCCGGTGAAGCCGGACTCCGCCGCCGCTAAAGCCCTTCTGGAGGAGCTGGCGGCGTCCCCCTCCGAGTCCCTTTTCGTGGGGGACAGCAGCGTGGACATCCAGACGGGCCACAACGCCGGTGCCAGGGCCTGCGGCGTCACCTGGGGCTTCCGCTCCCGGGCGTCTCTGGAGGCCGCAGGGGCGGACTTTCTGGCAGACACGGTGGAGGAGCTGGAGCAGGTGCTCCTGCACTCTGCGTGGTCCTGAGCTTTGACCGGGCCGGGGAGCTGCTGGACGGCCTGGCTGAGCAATTTCCCCCAGCGCTGTTCGGCGGCCTCAACGGCGGGGTGAACCTGCTGGAGGATGCTGTGCCGGACTCAGAGTTTCCGCCGGGGGAGATGTACGTCCTGGGGGAGTACTGCGACGATCTCTTGGGGCGGTACATCAACCTCTACTACGGCTCCTTTGCCGCCCTGGCGGAAAAGGAGGACTGGAGCCGGGAGACCTGGGAGGAGGAGCTGCGCGTCACACTCTCCCACGAGCTGACCCACCATATGGAGGCCCGAAGCGGCCTCCACGCCCTGGACGACCGGGACGCCCGGGAGCTGGAAACCTGGCGGCAGGAGTACCGCCGAGAACAATAGGGCGCGTTTTGCACCGCTCCGCCGGGGACTCCGGCGGAGCGGTTTTCTTATCTCCAAATTCACAAAATCTTAACAGGCCCCCACGGGAAAGGGGATTGACAGCCACCCGGCCCCCGTGTATAATCAATGACAATCTGTCATAAAGTGACATGGTGTCATTTTCGGGAAGGAGGGCGCATATGTGTACGGAGACGTTCCGCCGGCTGCCGGCGGAGAAGCGGGGCCGCTTCCTGGAAGCGGCCTGGGGCGAATTCACCCGGGTGAAATTCGCCGACGCCTCTATCAATCAGATTGTCCGGAGCGCCGGAATTCCCCGGGGGAGCTTTTACCAGTACTTCACCGACAAGGAGGAACTGTTCCACTATCTGCTGGAAGATATTCAAGCCCAGGTGGTCCGGGTGTTCAGTGAGCTGCTCCATAAAAACGCGGGAGACCTTTTCCAGCTCCAGATCGCCCTCTACGACGACATCATCTGCCGGGGAGATCAGTGTCCCATGCTGGAGCGGTGCTTCCGGCTGCTCCAAATCAACCCGGGCATCGATCTGCAAAAGCTTCTGGGCGGCATGCTGCAGCAGGAGTTTCCCCCCGAGCTGATGGAGAAGATTCATCTCTCCAGTTTGACCCGACAGGACACGGCATATGTGCGCAGGGTGTTTTTGATGACCCTGGGCGTGCTGGGGCGGTCCATTATGGACTCGCTGCTCCAGCCGGAGCGGACCGCGGAGATCCGGCTGGAACTGGAGGCCCAGCTGGACATCATTAAGTACGGGTGCCTGAGATCCTCTCAGACCGGCCCGGCGGATACATAAATAAGGAGGAATCCATGAGACAGAGAATCACTGCCCTATTGCTGGCGCTGGCGGTGCTGGCGTCGGTGTGCGCCGTGTCCGCCCTGGCGGAGGAGCGCCCCGCCCCGGCGGAGACGGCCCAGGCGGAGTCCCCGGAGGGGGAGGACCGGCCGGCGTCTCCGGAGACGCCGGCGGAAGCCGCTCCTGAGGCAGCGCCGGAGACCGCACCGGAGACGGCGGCCGGGGCCCCCTCCCTGGCGGGGCCGGATCTGGCGGAAAATGTGACCATCCAGCCTGACCCCCTGGGAGAGGTCAGCTTCGCCAATGTGGAACGCCGGATGCGGGAGGGCAACCTCCAGCTCCTGGCCCTGGAGCAGAGCGTTCTGACGATTGAGGACATCGACTACGACAAGCTCTACGACCAGCTGTGGCACCAGCTCAATGAGCTGGCGCAGGCCCAGTGGGCCTATGTCCGGGCCGGCAGCATGATGCGCACGATCAGCAATCTGCCGGCGGGCCAAAGGCCGCCCGGGATGGAAGACGTGGAGTACAGCGACTACGAGTACAACACCACCTTTGACCAGCTGGACCGGGCCTATGACGCCGTGCGGGATCAGTTCGACGCCATCAAGGACGGCGATATGCAAAAGGACAACGCCGACGTGGTCCGCCAGCTGAACAACCTCCAGGACCAGATCGTGATGGCGGGGGAGTCGCTGTACGCGGCCCTGACCGCTATGGAGGGCCAGGAGGCCGGGTTGGGGCGCCAGTTGGAGGGCCTGAACCGCACCGTGGAGGAGATGGAGCTGCGGTATCAGCTGGGCCAGATCTCCGCCATGCAGCTCTTGGAGGCAAAGTCCGGCCGAACCGCTCTGGAGAGCGGCCTGGCCACCCTGCGGATGAACATCAAGACCTACAAGCTCCAGCTGGAGATGCTCATCGGCGCGGAGCAGACCGGGGAGATCTCCCTGGGGGCCCTGCCGGAGGTGACGGCGGAGCAGCTGGCGGAGATGGATCTGGCCCGCGACCTGGCCGCCGCCAAGGAGAAGAGCTACGAGCTCTACAACGCGGAAAAGACCCTGGAGGACGCCCGAGACCAGTACAAGGAGGACGCCGACTACTGGGGCTACAACGAAAAGCGGATGGAGTTCCGCAACGCAAAGCGCACCTGGGACGCGGCCCAGTATACATACAACAACACCGTGCAGAACTATGAGCTGAAATTCCGCACCCTCTACGCCCAGGTGAAGGACTACTGTCAGATCTGGGAGGCCGCCAAGGTGTCCCTGGCCTGTGAGCAGGCGTCCTGCGCCGCCTCGGAACTGAAATTCCAGCAGGGGACCATCTCCCGCAACGCTCTGCTGACAGCGAAGGACACTCTGCGGGAGGCGGAGGAGAAGGTCCGCTCCGCCGCGGGCGACTTGTTCTCCACCTACAACACCTACTCCTGGGCCGTCCAGCACGGCATCCTGAATTGATCCTGAAGCACATGCGGCGTCTTGACAGCGCTGAAAACGCGCGGAATTTCATAAGACGCATTCTGCGCCTGAGAAGGCGCAAAACGGAGCCGCACAAGCTGCGGTTCCATTTTCAGCAAAATCACTTGATTTTGCCGGACATTAGTATTGGAGGACGTTGATTCCATGAAAAAATACAGGCACATTCCAGTTCTCCTGCTGGCTCTCCTCCTGTCTCTGACCGCCTGCGGCGGCGGGGAACCGGCGCAGGACGAAGACGAAAATACGGAGGCAGGCGTCGCCGTTCAGGTGGAGACCGTGGTTCAGGACACTATTGCCGCGGAGAACAAGGTCTCTGGCAAGATTTCCGCCGACAACGAGGCCGTCATCATGATCGCCTCCACCGCCAAGTGCACCGCCGTCTACTTCGAGGCCGGCGACCAGGTGGCCGCCGGGGACATTCTCTGCACCCTGGAGCTGGGCAGCGCCCTGGCCAACTACAACTCCGCCCGCATCGGCTACAACGGCGCCGTTCAGAGCTACAGCGACCAGAAGGCCGTTTTGGACAAACAGGTACAGCTGGCGGCGGACAATGTGAGCAACACAAAGGCTCTTTTTGAAATCGGCGCCGCCTCCCAGCTGGAGGTGGACCAGGCGGAGCTGAACTACTCCAACGCCGTGGCGGGACGGAACTCCGCCCTCACCCAGCTGGAGTCCGCCATCCAGAGCGCCAAGTCCGGCCTGGCGCAGCTGGACACCGCCTTGGAAAACGTGGACCCTGACGGCAACGTCCTGGCCCCCATGGCGGGAACCCTGGTGACCATGAGCGCCGTGGAGAACAGTTTTATCTCCAACTCCATGCCCCTGGCGGTCATCGACGGACCGGACCAGATGAAGGTCTCCGTCTCCGTGTCCGAGGCCCTGGTGCCCAAGATCACCATCGGCAGCCAGGCGGATGTGTATGTCAGCGCCATTGACCGGCGCTTTTCCGCCGTCATCCGCTCCGTGGAGCAGGCGGCCAATGTGCAGACCCGGCTCTATACCGTCACCCTCACCGTCCCGGCAGATGTGGGCGGCCTCCTCTCCGGCATGTTCGCCGACGTGACCTTCTTCACCGACGTCTCCCAGAACGCCGTTGTGGTGCCCACGGAGGCCATTCTCACCAGCGGCGGCACACAGTACGTCTACGTGGTGGAGGGCAGCACCGCCCACTGTCTCGAAGTGACCACCGGCCTCACCGGCAACGGCGTCACCGAGGTGACGGAGGGCCTCACGGCAGGACAACAGCTGGTCACCGTGGGTCAGGCCTACCTCCACGATGGGGACCCCGTCCGGGTGGTCTCCGGGGAGGGTTAAGCCCCCATGAGTGTTTCAAAATTCTGCATTCAGCACAAGGTGGCCACGCTTCTGGCGGTGATCATGATCACCATCTTCGGCCTGGTGTTCGCCACGCAGCTGCAGATGGCCCTGATGCCGGAGATGGAGGCCCCTATGGCCATGGTGGTCTGCTACTACAACGGGGCCAACCCCAGCGACATTGAGGAGCTGGTGACCCGGCCCCTGGAGTCCGCCGTCATGTCGGTCTCCGGCGTGGACGAGGTCTCCTCCACCTCCGCCGACAGCATGTGCCAGCTCCAGATCACCTACGTGGACGGCACGGACCTGGACATTGCCGCCACCAAGCTGCGGGAGCAGTTCGACCGGTTGAGCCTGCCGGAGGACGCCATGGACCCCGTCATTGTGAACCTGAACCTCAGCGAGCTGATGCCCACGGCCATAGTGGCTCTGGCGGGGGACGACCTGGCGGAGCTCCAGACCCTGGCGGAGGACACCGTGGCCCCGGCCCTGGAGCGCATCGACGGGGTGGCCCAGGTGACGGTCAACGGCGGCGTAACCCAGAAGATCGCCGTGGAGCTGGACGCCACCCGGGCCGCCGGCCTGGGGCTCTCCGCCGCCCAGGTCTCCCAGTTCCTGGCGGGGCAGAATCTGCTCTACCCCGGCGGCAGCATGGAAAACGGCTCCAAGACCCTCACCGTCAGCACCGACGCCAAGTTTCAGTCCGTAGAGGACGTGGCCAATATGCTCCTCACCCTGCCCACCGGCGGCACGGTGCGCCTCAGCGAGGTGGCGGACGTCTCGCTGGAGGCGGAGGACTCCGACGCCGCCGCCAAGGTAGACGGCACCGCCTGCGTGGTGCTCCAGGTCTCCAAGCAGTCCGGCGCCAACGAGGCCGCCGCCGCCAAGGCCGTGGAGCGGCGGCTGGCGCAGCTTCACGGGGAAAATCCCTCCATTGCCTACAGCGTGCTTTACAGCGCGGCGGAGTACATTGACATGTCTGTCAGCGCTGCCTTCCAGAACATTCTCCAGGGCGTGCTGCTGGCGGCCGTGGTGGTGTTCCTTTTCCTGCGCCGGGGCGGCGCTACCATGACCATCGTGGTGTCCATGCCCGTGTGCATTCTGACGGTGTTCATTCTCATGAGCGCCATGGACCTGACCCTGAACATGATGTCCTTAGGCGGCGTGGCCATGGGCGTTGGCATGATTGTGGACAATTCCATCGTGGTGCTGGAGAACATCTACCGCTTCGCCGCCGAGGGCCATGACCGCATGAGCGCCTGTGTAGACGGCACCCGGGAGGTCACCACCTCCGTGCTGGCCTCCACCCTCACCACGCTGGCGGTATTCGTCCCCCTTGGCATGGTGACCGGCCTGGCCGGCATGATGTTCCGGGACTTCTGCCTCACCATCGCCTCGCTGATCTTCGCCTCCCTTGTCATCGCCCTGGCTCTGGTGCCCCTGCTGTGCTACATGCTGCTGGACGAGGAGAAGGTCCGCCGCCAGCAGCTGAAAAAGGGCGGAAAAAAGTCCGGCGCCCTGGCCGCCAAAGCCGGCAGCTGGGCCGCCAGGCTCTATGGCTTCTACATGCGCCTTTTGGGCTATTTCGTCCACCACCTCAAGGCCGGAATGCTGGCCTCCGTGGCGCTGGTGGTTCTCTTCGCCGTGCCGGTCTTCGCCACCACCATGGTGCTGATCCCGGACATGGACCAGGGCCAGGTCTCTGTCAGCGTCTCCATGCCCACGGGCTCGGAGATGGAGGAGTCCGCCGCCATCGCGGACCGGATCTCCGCCATCGCCCAGGAGGCGGTTCCGGAGCTGGAGGACATGTACTATATCGCCCAGGACGAATCTGTCACCATGATGCTGAACCTCACCAGCAAGGGCCAGCGGAGCCGCAGCAGCTTTGACATTGCCGACGGCCTGCGGCCCCTGCTCCAGGACATCGCTGGGTGCGAGATCACCGTGGACGCCTCCAGCACCATGGGCATGATGGGCGGCAGCGACATCAGCCTGGACATCACCGGCGTGGACTACGCCACCCTCTCCATGATCGCCGATGACCTGGCAGACCGGATCTCCCAGCTGCCGGACGCCATCGATGTCAAGAGCTCCCTAGCGGTGCAGGTGCCCCAGGTGAAGGTCACCGTAAACCGGGAGGCGGCGGCCCAGTACGGCCTCACCGCGGCCTCCATCGGCATGGCGGTCCGCTCAGAGCTGACGGGCAGCACCGCCACCACCGTCATGATCTCCAACCGGGAGCTGGATGTGGTGGTCCGGGGGGACGGCAGCGCCGCGGAAAGCCTGGACGCCCTGCGCTCCATGCCCGTCACCACGCCTCTGGGCGGCACGGTGCCCCTGAGCTCCGTGGCGGAGGCCTCCGTGGTCCAGGAGCCCCAGAGCATCTCCCGGGTAAACCAGTCCCGGCAGGTGCAGGTCACCGGCTCCACCCTCAGCGGCGACACCACCGCCATGACTCAGGCGCTGCGGGCCATTCTGGCGGAGTACCAGATGCCGGAGGGCTACACCGTGGAGATCAGCGGCAGCTACGCCAGCATGATGGAGAGCTTCGGCGACCTGCTGCTGGCCCTGCTGGTGGCCCTGGGCCTGGTGTACTTCGTGCTGGCGGCCCAGTTCGAGTCCTTCCTGATGCCGGTGATCGTCATGATGATCCTGCCGGTGGCCTTTACCGGGGCCCTCTTCGC
This sequence comes from uncultured Oscillibacter sp., assembly GCA_910585385.1. GTDB lineage: Bacteria > Bacillota > Clostridia > Oscillospirales > Oscillospiraceae > Oscillibacter. The sequence continues at coordinate 18,164 of CAJUDV010000001.1, forward strand.
CCTGCCCCTGTGCGGAAAGGACCTCTCCATCATCTCCCTGGTGGCCCTGATCATGCTGGCGGGCACAGTGGTGAACAACTCCATCATCCTGGTGGAGTACATCAAGATCCGCCGGGAGATGGGGGAGGAGCGGGAGACCGCTATCCTCAGAGCCTGTCCCCTGCGCATCCGGCCCATCATGATGACCACCCTCACCACCGTTCTGGCCATGGTGCCCATGGCCGCGGGCATCGGCGAGACCAACGAGATGATGAGTGACATGGGCGTGGTGATGATCAGCGGCATGGTGATCTCCACCGTGGTGACACTGGTGTTCACCCCTGTGTTCTACTCCGTCATCGACAATCTGAGCCGTGTCTTCCGCCGCCGGAAGAAAAAATCCCTCCCTGAGACAGCGGAGGAGCCGGCCTCCGCCGGCGTATAGAGACGGAAACCACCCCCGGAAGCGCACGCTTCCGGGGGTGGTCTCCTCTGTCCGGGCTCTCAGGGAAACAGATGCGAGACGGCGGCCCAGACCCGCTCCGCCACGGTCTCCACATCTCCGCCGGCGTCGATCACCGCAACGGTCTCCTTGTCCCGCAGCCTCTCAAAGGCCTCCAGGTACTTCTCCCGGGTGGCGGTGAGGCGGTCCTCCTTCTCAAAGAGCTCCGTGTGGGAGCGGTTTTGTCCGATCCGCTCCAGGGCCCGCCGGACGGGCACGTCCAGGAAGATGGTGGCGTCCGGCCGCAGCAGCTCCGCGCTGAGGCGGTTGCTGTCTATAACCCAGTCCATGTCCACATCCACGCTGTGGTAGGCGTAGGAGGAGAAATAGTACCGGTCCGTCACCACGGTGACGCCGCTTCGCACCTGCTCCAGAATGCCGTCCCGCCGGTTTACCAGGTGGTCCAGCCGGTCCGCGGCGAAGAGCCCCGCGATGACCCGGTGGTCCGCCGTCACCCTGCCAGTGAGAATCTGCCGGACCATAGCACCCACGGGGCCGTCCGAGGGTTCCCGGGTGCCGCGGCACTCCACCCCCCGGGCCCGCAGCCGCTCCAGCAGCAGCTGGAGCTGGGTGCTCTTCCCGGAGCCGTCGATGCCCTCAAGGGCCAAAAACCGGCCTGTTGTCTGTCCGCTCATACGAAAACCTCGCTTTTTCTGTTTTGCCCATTTTAGCACAATCTCCCCCGGGCTTCAAGCGGCGGAGCCGCCCCGCCTCTTCAAAATCCGCAAGGAAAACGGGCGGAAATGCAAGCTTTCCCTGGTGGACTTCCGGGCCCAACTTCCCTATAATCTGCTTCAACAACACAACAGGAGGTAACAATTATGAGTTTGGGAAACAGTCTTTTCAACGCCCGGAAGAAGAGCGGACTCTCCCAGGAGGCCGTGGCCGAAAAGCTGGGGGTGAGCCGGCAGACCATCTCAAAGTGGGAGCTGGACGAGACCCTTCCGGACATCCGGCAGTCCAAACGGCTGTCAAATCTCTATCACCTGACCCTGGACGAGCTCATCGACTTTGACATGGATCTAAAGGAAATTGAGGAGATCATCGCCAATACCAGCGAGGAAAAGGAGGCGCGGATCGACTGGAGCAGCGCCTGGAGCAAGCGGTATCCGATTTTAAAGACGTACCGCTCCATGCCGGGCACGGAGGAGTATCTGGACCGGATCTCCGCCCTCTGCGGCAGGGTAAAGGCGGAATTCAACCTGTCCGAGCTGGACACCTTCCTGGTGGTCAAAGACATGGTGTACCGTGTGTACCAAAAAAGCAAGGCGGAACACTCTCAGGGGTCCGGCGTGTGACAGCGGCCAGAGGCCGGGCCATGGCCCGGCCTCTTTTCTCCCCCGTACCGCTCCCGCCTCTTCTCCGCCAAATTTCAAAATATTTTGAATGGTTTGAAAACTTTTTATAAGGTCGACCATTTTTCTGTTGAATATTTTTAAATTCATGATATACTGAATTATATATTTCGGCTATTTTGACCGAACATATGGGAACCACCTATTTTGAAGTCTGGAGGAACGCAGAATGAAATACAACCGCACGTATAACTTCTCCGCAGGACCCGCCATGATGCCGGAGCCCGTTCTTGAGGAAATTGCCGCGGAGATGCTGAACTACCGGGGCAGCGGCATGTGCGTCATGGAGATGAGTCACCGCTCCAAGGTGTTCCAGCAGATCCGTGACGAGGCCGAGGCCGACCTGCGCAAGCTCATGGGCATTCCCGACAACTACAAGGTCCTCTTCATTCAGGGCGGCGGCACGGTGCAGTTCGCCATGGTGGCCATGAACCTGATGAAAAACGGCCTGGCCTGCTACGTGGAGACCGGCGCCTGGTCCAAAAAGGCCATCGCCGAGGCCAAGAAGTACGGCGAGGTGAAGATCGCGGCCTCCTCCGCCGACAAGAACTTCTCCTACATCCCCGACTGCTCCGATCTGGACATTCCGGACAACGCCGACTACGTATACATCTGCGAAAACGAGACCATCAACGGCACCACCTACTTTAACCTGCCCAACACCAAGGGGAAGGTCCTGGTGTCCGACCAGTCCTCCATGTTCCTCTCCCGGCCCTGCGACGTCAGCAGATACGGCCTGATCTGGGCCGGCGTGCAGAAGAACGTGGGCCCCGCCGGCATGGCGGTGGTCATCATCCGGGAGGATCTGCTGCGGGAGGACCTTCCGAAGTTCGTGCCCACCTACATGAGCTACAAGACCCACGCCGACAACGACTCCCTGTACAATACCCCCAACTGCTGGGCCATCTACTGCTGCGGGAAGGTCTTCAAGTACCTTCTGGCGGGTGGCGGACTGGAGGCCATGCACAAGCGCAACCAGGAAAAAGCCGCCATTCTCTATGACTTCCTGGACAGCAGCAAGCTCTTTACCGGCGCCGTGGTGAAGGAGGACCGCTCCCTCATGAACGTGCCCTTTGTCACCCCCAGCAAGGAGCAGGACGCCGACGTGGTAGCCGCTTCCAAGGCGGCGGGCTTTGACAACCTCAAGGGCCACAAGAGCGTGGGCGGCCTCCGGGCGTCCATCTACAACGCCATGCCCAAGGAGGGCGTGGAGGCCCTGGTGGACTTCTTGAAAAACTACGAGAGAGAGCACCGGTAAAAATCCCCCGTAACCCCCGTAAAACCCACCCCGTAAACCAGCGAAGCGTTTGCGGGGTGGAGAGGCGGCGCAAGGGAGCGGCGCGCGGCCTGCCCGCAGGGCGGGCCAAACAAAGCGGACTTTGCGGCGACGACGCGCCTGTCCCCCAATGGGCGTAAGGGTTTTCCGACATTGGCACCCCTGGGGTGTGCCGGATACGAAAGGGGTACTTACTATGTTAAAGCGAGTTCTGGTCACCGACGGAATGGATGCCGGGGCAATCGCCCAGCTGAGAGACGACGGCTATGAGGTGGTGGAGCAGTTCTATGAGCCCGATGCCCTGGGGATGGCCCTGCGGGACTTCGACGCGGTGATCATCCGCTCCGCCACCAAGATCAAGGAGCCCCAGATCGACGCCGCCAAGGGCAGCCGCTTAAAGCTCATCATCCGGGCCGGCGTGGGCGTGGACAACATCGCCGTGAAATACGCGGAAAGCGCAGGCATTGCCGTGCGCAACACCCCCCGGGCCTCCTCCAACGCCGTGGCGGAGCTGGCCATGGCGCTGCTGTTCTCCTGCGCCCGGAACATCTCCATCGCGGGCCACACCATGCGGGAGAATATGTGGGAGAAGAAAGCCTACTCCAAGGGCTTCGAACTGGAGGGCAAGACCATGGGCGTCATCGGCTACGGCCGCATCGGCCAAATGGTGGGCAGAAAGGGCCAGGCCCTGGGCATGAGGGTCCTCTCCGTGGTCCACCGGAACAAGCCGGAGGGCTGCGAGTGTGAGACCATGAAATTCGTCTCCATGGAGGAGCTGCTGGCCCAGTCCGACATTATTGTCCTCTGCGCCCCCGGCGGGGACAGGCCCCTGGTAGACGGGGAATCCCTGGCGAAGATGAAGGACGGCGTGGTGATCGTCAACGTCTCCCGGGGCAGCAACGTGGACGAGGGGTCCCTGCTGGACGCCCTGAACAGCGGCAAGGTCCGGGCTGCGGGCCTGGACGTGTGGATGAGCGAGAAGGACCCCAACTGGGCCCTGGCCCAGCACCCGGCGGTCTCCTGCACGCCCCACATCGGCGCTGGCACCAAGGAGGCCCAAAAGCGCATCGGCGCGGAGCTGGTGGACATTGTGGAGCACTTCGAGGCCTAAATCTGAAAAGACGCGAAACGCCCCGCCCATTGGAACTCCAATGGGCGGGGCTGTTCCCTGTCCCGTCAGGCGGTCAGGGGCCGTTAAAGCGCCTGAGAAGCCTTTGATACCGCTGCCGGCGCGGGGACTCTCCCCGGGGTCTCTCCTCCCGGCAGGTACGAAAGGCGGGGGAGGAGCGGTAGACCGCCCAGGCCGCCAGACCCCCCAGCAGCAGCCCGCCCACCACGTCCAGCACCGCGTGCTGTTTAATCAGCACCGTGGACAGGCAGATGACCGCCGCCAGCGCCGCCGCCCCCGCCCGCAGGAGCTTCTTCTCACTCAGGGCGCAGCAGTCCCAGACCGCCAGGGCCGCGCCCACGGACCCCAAAACGTGGACAGAGGGAAACACATTGGTATTGGTGTCAACGCGGTAGAGCCCCGCTATCAGAGCGGTGAGGGGGTTCTCCCTGGGAAGGACGGCGGGACGCAGGTCCTGTCCGTTGGGCAGTAAAAACCAGATCAGCTCACTGAGGAGAAAGGTGCTCCCCAGAAAGAACATGTACCGCCGGAAGGCGGCCCGGTCCCGGCGCAGCAGGTACAGCCCCGTAATCACCAGAAAGGGGTACCACAGGCAGTAGGGGATGACGAACCACTCGCAGAAGGGGACGTGGGCGTCCACAGGCAGCTGGGTGGCCCAGTACCGCCCCAGGGGCATCCGCTCCAGGGCCAGGAACAGCAGCAGGTAAAGGGGCAGCCACAATGCGTATTTCAAATCCCGCCAAAGCGGGCGGCGGAGAGAGCCGGGGAGGTCCACGGTATCACCTGGTTTCCTTTGTTTGGTTTACCATAACACATCTCCCCTGTCAAAAACATGAATAAACTGCGAATATTATATGAACTTTGCCATAAAAATTCTCGGAGCCGCGGCTCCGAGAATTTTTATGCATTCCCCAGCCGCCGGCTACCGGTCCTCCCGGAAATAGGCCAGGCCCAGACTGGCGGGGGGCTGCTTTTCCTTGTTGTTGCGCATGCTGGAGACGATCAGCACGATGACCGTCACCACATAGGGCAGGATCTTGTAGAGCTGGGTGGGAATGAAGGGGATCACCAGCCGCAGGTACAGAATCATCAGCGCCCCGAAGAGCACGGAGCCCCAGATGGCGGACAGAGGCCGCCACATGCAGAAGATCACCAGGGCCACCGCCAGCCAGCCCACGCCGCTGAGGCCCTCGTGGTTCCACACGCACCCGGCGATGGTCATGATATACACCATGCCGCCCACGGCGGAGATGCCGCCGCCGATGACGGTGGCCAGGTACTTGTACCGCCCCACGTCGATGCCCGCCGCGTCCGCCGTGGCGGGGGACTCCCCCACAGCCCGGAGGTACAGGCCCGTCCGGGTGCGGTTCAGGAAGAAGAACATCCCCCCGGCCAAAATCAGTCCCAGGTAGAAGAACACGCTGTTGCCGAAGAGCACGCCGCCCACCACGGGGATTTTCTGCAAAAAGGCGGGAAAGGGGGAGTTCTGGAAAAAGCCCTTGAGGGTGTTCCCAATGGCGATGTATCCGTTCTCCCGGACCCGCATGTACTCGCCCATAAACTGCCCCACGCCGGTGCCGAAGATGGACAGGGCCAGGCCGGTGACGTTCTGGTTGGCCCGGAGGGTGGTGGTGAGAAAGCTGAAGATCAGCGAGGCCAGGGCCCCCGCCAGAAAGGCGCACAGGACCCCCACCAGCACGGCGATAAAGCCGCTGGCGCCGCCCCCCGCGGCCTTCTCATAGTAGAACACGCCCCCCAGGCCCAGGGCGCCGCCCATGAACATGATGCCCTCCACACCCAGGTTCAGGTTGCCGGACTTCTCCGTCAAAATCTCACCCAGGGTGCCGAACAGCAGCGGCGTGCCGTAGGTGATGGCGGCGATGACCAGGGCCAGAAACAGGCTCAGGAAATTACTCATGATTTTGCCGCCTCCTTATGGCTATTTTTGCGGAAGATCAGCTTGTAGTTGATGAAGAACTCACACCCCAGCATGCAGAAGAGGAGAATGCCGGTGATGATGTCGGAGATGGAGGTGGGCACCGCCATACGGGTCTGGAGCGTCTCCGCCCCCTTGCTGAGAACCGCCAGCAGCATGGAGATGGCCACCATGGCGAAGGCGTTGAGCTGGCTGAGCCAGGCCACGGTGATGGAGGTGAATCCCACGCCGCCGGCCACGCCGTCGTACAGCGTGTTGTTGGCCCCGGAGGCCACAATGAACCCCACGATGCCGCTGATGGCCCCGGAGAGGAACATGGTGCGCATCATCACCCGCCCTACGTTCATGCCCGCGTACCGGGCGGTGTTGACGCTGTCGCCGATGACAGCGATCTCGTAGCCGTGCTTGGTGTGGTTCATATAGACATGCATGAACACCACCAGCACCAGCACGATGATCCAGCCGCAGTGGACCCCCAGCACCCGGGGGAGGCAGGCGGCGGAGTCAAACTGGGGGATGATCTGAGAGCCCTTGCGGCCCTCCCAGGGCCCGCCCTGGAGCCAGCGGACCACACCGATGACGATGTAGTTCATCATCAGGGTGAACAGCGTCTCATTGGTGTTCCACCGGGCCTTGAAAAAGGCGGGAATCAGGGCCCACACGCCGCCGGCAATGGCTCCGGAGACGCCCATGACCACCAGCAGCACGGGGGAGGGAAGGCGGCCCGCCCAGAAGAGGGCGAAGTAGCTGGCGGCGATGGCCCCCGCGGTGATCTGGCCCTCGGCGCCGATGTTCCAAAAGCGCATCTTAAAGCAGGGGGCGATGGCCAGGGCGCAGCCCAGCAGGGGAACGGCGATCTTCACCGTCTGGCGGATGGCGCTCTTTTTCCCCAGGGCGCCGGAGATCATGGTGCCGTAGGCCGTGACGGGGCTGGCCCCTGCCAGGGCCATCACCAGGGCCCCCAGCAGCAGGGCGAAGACAATGGAGCCAAACCGGATGCACCAGACCTTCCAGCCCTCCATGCCGTCCCGCTTCGCCAGGCGGATGAGGGGAATCTTCTTCTCGTGGTTCATCTACGCGCCCTCCTTTCCGCCAAGGCGGGTCATCAGCAGTCCGATCTGGTCCTTGGTGGCGGTGCGGGCGTCCACCACGCCGCTGACCTGCCCGCCGCAGAGCACCAGGATGCGGTCACACAGCTCCAGCAGCACGTCCAGGTCCTCGCCCACATAGATCACCGCCACGCCCTTCATCTTCTGCTCCGTCAGCAGGTTGTAGATGGTGTAGGAGGTGTTGATGTCCAGGCCCCGCACCGCGTAGGCGGTCATCAGCACCGAGGGGGCGCTGGCGATTTCCCGGCCCACCAGCACCTTCTGCACGTTGCCGCCGGACATCCGGCGGACGGGGAAGTCCGTGCCGGGGGTCACCACCTCCAGCTCCTTCCAGACCCGCAGGGCCAATTCGTTGGGGTCCCTGCGGTTGACAAAGACGCCCCTGCCCTTTTTCCAGGAGCGGAGCATCATGTTCCCCGTCATGCCCATGGACCCAACCAGGCCCATGCCCAGCCGGTCCTCGGGGACGAAGGCCATGGCCACGCCGGCCTTTTTGATCTGCATGGGGGTCTTGCCCACCAGGTTGGAGGGTTCCCGGCCCTCCGGGGTGTAGAGAATCTCCCCCTGATTGATAGGGCACAGGCCAGAGATGGCCTCCAGCAGCTCCTTCTGGCCGGACCCGGCGATGCCCGCCACCCCCAGAATCTCGCCGCCCAGGGCGGTGAAGCTGACGTGGTTTAGCTTCTTGACCCCCTCGCCGTCCAGAACGGTGAGGTCCCTGACCTCCAGCCGCTCCACGGCCCGTTCGTACCGGGGGCGGTCAATGTTCAGGGTGACGGCGCGGCCCACCATCATGTCCGTGAGGGCCTGGGGACTGGTCTCTACGGTGTTGACGGTGCCGATGTATTTGCCCTTGCGCAGCACCGCCACCTTGTCCGAGAGGGCCATGACCTCGTGGAGTTTGTGGGTGATGATGACGATGGCCTTGCCGTCGGCCTTCATGGCCCGCAGGACGTTGAAGAGCTTGTCGGTCTCCTGGGGGGTGAGGACGGCGGTGGGCTCGTCCAGAATCAAAATCTCCGCCCCCCGGTAGAGGACCTTGACAATCTCCACCGTCTGCTTCTGGGAGACGGACATGTCGTAGATCTTCTGGGCGAGGTCGATGTCGAAGCCGTACCGCTGGCAGATGTCCCGCACCTTGGCCCCGGCGGACTTTATGTCCAGCTTCCCCGGCTCCTCCAGCCCCAGGACAATGTTCTCCGTGGCGGTGAACACGTCCACCAGCTTGTAATGCTGGTGGATCATGCCGATGCCGTGGGCGAAGGCGTCCCTGGGGGAACGGATGGAAACGGGCTTTCCGTTTACCAGAATCTGCCCCTCGTCGGGGAAGTAGATGCCGGAGAGCATGTTCATCAGCGTGGTCTTGCCGCTGCCGTTCTCCCCCAGCAGGGAGAGAATCTCCCCCCGGTTGAGCCGCAAATCAATGCCGTCGTTGGCCACCACCTCGCCAAAGCGCTTGGTGATGCCCCTGAGTTCAATGGCGCTAACAGTTTTTTCCAATATTTGCTCACCCTTTCTAAGAGGTCCCGGCGGGGAAACGCGCTGCCGGGCGGAGTCCGGATGGGTAAATTTAAAAGAACAGGGGGCCGCAGCGGGCCCCCGTTCTTTTCAGGATTTATCAGAACGCGGAGTTCAGCCACTCGATGCCGTCGATGGACAGCGCGAAGTAGGGAGCGGACTGGAAGTAGGACTCGTGGAAGGCGCCGTCGAACACGGCCTCCTCGGAGTCGGGGGTGAAGTCGCCGTCGGTGTCCAGGGCGAAGGCGCTCTCCAGAGCCTTTCCCTCAATGGTGAAGGTGCTGGTGTCAAAGACCTGGAGCTCGCCGGAGCGGATCTTGGCCTCCACCTCGGCCAGCTTCTCGGCGGTGCCGGGGGCGGCGATGTCCTCGTTGAGGTCGGTCATCACCACGGCGCCCATGTCCATGCCGTGGCACCAGTCCTGATCGAAGCTCTCGCCGTTGGCCACGGCCTCGATGGCGTACTCAAAGTAGGGGGCCCAGTTGATCCGGGTGCCGATGAGGGAGGCCCCGGGGGCCACGGAGATCATGTCGTTGTTGTAGCCGGTGTGGAAGACGCCCTTGGCCTCGGCGGTGGTGGCGGGGGTGGTGTTGTCGGAGTGCTGGGAGATCATAACGCAGCCCATGTCGGCCAGGGCAGAGGCGGCGTTGGCCTCCTCGGTGGCGTCGGACCAGGAGCCCACGAACTGAACCTTCATGGTCACGCTGGGGCAGACGGACCGGGCGCCCAGGAAGTAGGCGGTGAAGCCGGAGATGACCTCGGCGAAGGAGAAGGCGCCCACGTAGCCGATGACGGCCTGGTCGGCGGTGATCTCGCCCTCGTCGATCATCTGCTGGAGCTTCATGCCCGCCACCACGCCGGCCAGATACCGGCCCTCGTAGATGTTGGCGAAGGCGTTGTGGGTGTTGTCCCGGCCGTCGTTCCAGGAGCCCTGGTTGGTGCAGGCGATGAACTCCACCTCGGGATAGTCGTCCACCACCTTGAGCATGTGGTCCTCAAAGCCGAAGGAGTTGTTGATGATCAGCTGGCAGCCGTCGTCCGCCAGCTCGATATTGGCGTCCTCGCAGCCGGAGTTCTCGGCGATGTTCCACTTGACCACCCAGTCCACGTCGATTCCCTTGGCCGCCAGGGCCTCTGTGGCGGCCTCCTTGCCGCGGATGAAGTTGTAGGTGTAGCCCTGGTCGTTCTCGTCGCCGATGCAGATCAGGCCCACTTTTACGGTCTTGGTCTCGGGAGCGCCGCCGCCCTGGTCGTCGGCGGGCTGGTTCTCAGCGGGCTTGTCGGTGGTGGGGGACGGCTGGTCGGAGCCGCCGCCGCAGGCGGCCAGACTCAAAACCATCACCAGGGACAGCAGGATTGCAAGAAACTTCTTCATTCTGGTTTTCCTCCTTATAAACGATCAATACGAAAAGGAACCGGATGAGGTGAGACTACCTCATCACCTATCATCATACAAGAAAAACCCAAAAATTTCAATCAGATTTTTTTATTTCCTGGAAAAAGACGGCATAATTTCCAGCCGCCCCCCTCCGTTTCCCGCGCCCCCGCCAAAAAGGAGCCCCTTCTTTGAAAAAGCGGAACCGGCGAGGCTGCGCCCCGCCGGTTCCGGCGCGTCATTCCACGGTGATCTGGCGCTCCGCGAAGGCCGCCAGCAGGCGGTCCATATCGGAGGGAATGGAGATGGGCTCGCCGTAGGACTTGATGGCGTTTTCCACGTCCTTGAGACCGTTGCCCGTCACCACGGAGACCACGGTATCATCTCTTCCGATTACCCCGGCCTCACAGAGCTTCTTCACACCCGCCGTGCCGGTGACGCCCGCCGGCTCGCCGAAGACGCCGCAGGTGCTGCCCAGCAGCTTTTGCGCGGCCATGATCTCCCGGTCGGAGACGCTGACTACCAGGCCATGGGACTCCCGAATGGCCATGAGGGCCTTGTCCGCGTTCCGGGGAACGCCCACGGCGATGGAGTCCGCCAGGGTGTTCTCCTCCATGGGGCGCCAGTCCTCCCCGGTCTCAATGGCGCGGTTCAACGGGCAGCACCCCTCGGCCTGGGCGGAGATGAGGCGGGGAAGACGGTCGATGAAGCCGATGGCGTAGAGATCTTTCAAGCCCTTCCAGAGACCGGCGATGGTGCAGCCGTCCCCCACGGAGATGGCGATATAGTCCGGCACCTGCCAGTCCAGCTGTTCCATAATCTCCAGGGAGATGGTCTTCTTCCCCTCGGAGAGGTAGGGGTTGATGGCGGCGTTGCGGTTGTACCAGCCCCACCTGTCAATGGCCTGCCTGGAGAGCTCAAAGGTCTCCTCATAGCTGCCCTGGACGGAGATGACGGTGGCCCCGAAGGTCATCAGCTGGGCCACCTTGCCCTTGGGGGCCCGGGAGGGGACGAAGATATACGTGGAGAGGCCCGCCGCCGCGGCGTTGCCCGCCAGGGACGAGGCGGCGTTGCCGGTGGAGGAGCAGGCGATGACCTCCGCCCCGGCCTCCCGGGCCTTGGCCACCGCCATGGCGCTGGCCCGGTCTTTCAGGGAGGCGGTGGGGTTCTGCCCGTCGTCCTTCACCCACAGGCGCTTCAGGCCCAGGGTTTCCGCAAGGCGGGGCTCCTCGTACAGGGGGGACCAGCCCACCCGCAGGGGCGTGGGCTCCGTGCCGTCCTCAATGGGCAGCAGCTCCCGGTAGCGCCACATAGAGCGCTCCGGGCGGGCGGCCAGGGTCTCCTTGGTCAGCCGGGTTTTGATGTACTCGTAGTCGTAGACGATGTCCAGAATGCCGCCGCACTCACAGGCCGTCAGATTCGGCGCGGCGGGGTAGGTTCTGCCGCACTTGACGCACTTTCCGTATTTTACGTGTTTCATTTCGTCTCCTCCGTCAAAATTTGAGGTTCTTCCGCCGGGGATTCCGGCGGGCTCCCCGCCGGACGCAGGATCTCCGTCACCACGCCGCAGCAGATCAGCGCGACGCCCGCCAGCATCCGTCCACTCATCCGCTCTCCCAGCAAAATGGCGGAGAGAATGGCGCAGAAGATGCTCTCCGTGGACAGAATCAGGGTGCAGCGCACCGGGTCCAGGTATTTCAGGGTGACGTTCTTAATGAGGTAGCACAGCACGGTGGGCACCGCCGCCAGGTACAGCAAAGACATCACCGCCGGACGGGCATAGGTTCCCCCCGTCCCCTGGACCAGCGTCAAAACCCCCATGCAGGCCGCCGTGGTGAGGAATTGGAAAAAGGAGATCTGAACCCGGGAGTCCTCCCCCGCCAGCTTCACCAGCAGAATGCTGTTGAGGCCGTAGGTGGCGGCGTCCACCAGGAGAAGCAGATCCCCCGGGGCCGCCGTTCCGAGGCCCTCCGTCAGACTGAGGAAGCCCACGCCCGTCATGGCCAAAGCCGCCGCCAGCAAAGAGCGCCGGGCGGGCCGTATCCGGAAGAACAGGGCGCAGAGAAAGGGCATCATCACAATGTTGGTGGCGGTCAGAAAGGAGGCTTTGGCGGCGTCCGTCACGGCAAGGCCGAACATCTCCAGCGTAAAGGTCAGCGCCGTCACCAATCCCAGGACGGCGCCTGTCCGCAGGGCGGACTTCGCGGGGCGGCGCAGCTGTTTCCGAAACACCAGGGCGGTGAGAATGGTTCCCAGAAAAAAGCGCCAGAAGACGATCTCGAATTGCAGCATCCCGCTGTTGATGCAGTATTTGGAGGCCACAAAGCTGCTGCCCCACATGGCCGAGGCGGCCAGAAGCAGCCAGGAGGCGCTTCGCCTGGTCATTTTCTATCATCTCCCAGTACAAAGAGGAGCCTTCCGCGGAGAACGGAGGAACGGCCGCGCGGCGGCAGCGATTCCTCCGTCTCCGCGGCGCCAGCCGCGCTTTACAGGCTCTTCAAAACGCCGGTCTCCTCGTTAAACGCATCGATCAGCTCATCCAGCTCCTTCGCCTGGGCGTGGACCGTATCCCACGTCCCCTCGGCGTCATACCACAGGGCATTGAGATCGTGCATATCCTTCCCCTGCTGCTCCACCCAGGTGTAGTATTTCAGATGATGCACCCGCTTGCGGTCGGCGTAGGTCATCTCAATCAGATTGTCGGTCTTGAGCCCCAGCATGTGCAGGTTGTGGTCCAGCTCCGCCGCCTGGGCGGTGTAGGCCCCGTACTGCTCGTTCAGCTCGGCGATGCGGCTGCCGTACATCACGGCGCTGTCGGTGAGGACCGTGCCCACCACGTCCCGCTCCGTGAGCTCGTAGTATTTGGCCATCTTGATGCAGCACAGCACGTTGGCGATGCCGCTGATGCCCAGCCAGGTGAGCTTCTCAATGAGCTCGCCGTCCAGGCCCAGGACCTCCCTGAGGTAGGTCTGCCCCTCCGGGGTGTTGAACAGGCGCAGCAGGCGCTGGCTGTCCTCATCGTCGATGGCGATGGCCATATCGCTGTTTCTCACGTTGTGAATCCAGGGGATGTGCTTGTCGCCGATGCCCTCGATGCGGTGGCCGCCGAAGCCGTTGTTCAAAATGGTGGGGCACTGGAGGGCCTCGCCCACCGCCAGCTTCAGGCTGGGATACAGCTCCTTGAGGCGGTCCCCCGCGCTCATGGTGCCGGCGGAGCCGGAGGTGAAGGCGGCGGCGGCGAAGCGGTCGCCGGGGCGCTTGACGGCCTCGAACACGTCCGCCAGGGCGTTGCCGGTGACGTTGTAGTGCCACAGGGGGTTCCCCATCTCCTCAAACTGGTTGAAGATCATGTACTGGGGGTCCAGTTTCAGCTCGTTGGTCTTGTCGAAGATCTCCTTGACGTTGGACTCGCAGCCGGGGGTGGCGATGACCTCCGCGCCGATCTCATGGAGCCAGTCGAACCGCTCCTGCGACATCTCCGCCGGCAGGATGGCCACGCCCTGGGCCCCCAGCAGGCGGGAGTTGAAGGCGCCGCCCCGGCAGTAGTTGCCGGTGGAGGGCCACACGGCCTTGTGGACGTCCACGTCAAACTGGCCCGTCACCAGCCGGGGGGCCAGGCAGCCGAAGGAGGCCCCCACCTTGTGGCACCCGGTGGGGAACCACTTGCCCACCATGGCGATGATCCGGCAGGGCACGCCGGTGAGCGCGGGAGGGAGCTCGATGTAGTTGGGCACGGCCTGGAAGAGGCCGCCGGACTCCTTCGCCTCGTTCTTCCAGGTGATGCGGAACAGGTTCATGGGGTCCACATCCCAGAGGCCCAGGGTTTTGAGCCTGTCCTGAACCTTCTCAGGGATGGTCTCCGGGTGCTGCATCTGGGCGATGGTGGGGATCACAATGCCGTTTTCCTTCGCCTTTTTGATATTGTGGGCAAGGCCCTGCTTGTTGACGGAAAGGTCGATCATGATGGTTTGTCCTCCTCCAGTTTTGTGTCGATATAGGAATACAGGGTGTACTTGGAGATCCCGAAGTATTTGGCGACCTTGTCGCCGGACTTGGTCACAAGAAACGCGCCGTTCTGGTTCAGAAATTGGATGGCCCGCACCTTGTCGTCCTTGTTCATCAGCGCCACGGGCTTGCCCACCAGCGCCACGGACTGCTGGATCAGCTCCTCCAGCAAATCGTTGATGTTGACAATTTTCTCCGGCTCCGAGGGCTGCGGCCCCTCGGTGGAGACCAGGCCGTGAAGGGCGCTCTCCACCATCAGCAGGGCGGAGATGTCGTAGTTGATGGCAAGAATCGCGGAGACCTTCCCCTTGCTGTTGCGGATGTACACGGTAGAGGATTTCAAGATCTTGCCGTCCGGAGTCTTCATCAGATAGGACAGGTGGTCCTTGGGCTCGGGGTCGTTGGTCTGCAGCTGCTCCATCACCACGTGGGACGCGCCGTCCCCCACCTTCCGCCCGGAGATATGGCCGTTGACAATATCCACAATGCTGTGGTCCGGATTTCGGCTCAGGTCGTGAATGACCACCTCGCAGCTGCTGCCAAACTGGGCCGCAATGCCCGCCGCCACCTGTTTCAGCAGTTCCAGTTTTCCGGCTTCTATGGAATATCACCTCTTTCTTGTGGCAAAGTTTATATAAACGCTCTATTACACTCCTATATAATATCACACTTTTTGTATAAATCAACACTTTTGCAAAAAATTTTTTTGGTTTTCAAAAATTTTGTTTGACAACAGGAAATCTTGTGATATGATAGGGCTGTAAGGAACAGAAACTCATCTGTCAAAATAATTTTATGGAGGGCTGTATCATGGATTTTGAGGCGATCAAGACGGCGGCAGAGGACTATCGGGCCGAGATGTCCCGGTTTCTGCGGGACATGATCTCCCACCCCAGCGAGAGCTGCGAGGAAAAGGACGTTGTGATGTGCATCAAGGCCGAGATGGAGAAGCTGGGCTTTGACAAGGTGGAGATCGACGGCCTGGGCAACGTCATCGGCTGGATGGGGCAGGGCGAGAAGATCATCGCTATCGACTCCCACATCGACACCGTTGGCATCGGCAACATCAGCAACTGGGAGGCCGACCCCTACACCGGCTACGAGACCGACGACATCATCTACGGCCGGGGCGGCAGCGACCAGGAGGGCGGCATGGCCTCCGCCGTGTACGGCGCCAAGATCATGAAGGATATGGGCCTCATTCCCGAGGACTACAAGATCATGGTGGTGGGCTCCGTGCAGGAGGAGGACTGTGACGGCATGTGCTGGCAGTACATCGTCAACAAGTACTTCCAGGGTCCCGAGGACGCCCGCAGCAAGATCGAGTTCGTCATCTCCACCGAGCCCACCGACGGCGGCATCTACCGGGGCCACCGGGGCCGCATGGAGATTCGGGTGGACGTGAAGGGCGTCTCCTGCCATGGCTCCGCCCCGGAGCGGGGCGATAACGCCATCTACAAGATGGCCGACATTCTCCAGGACGTCCGGGCCCTCAACGAAAACGGCGACGGCCCCTCCAACACCGTCAAGGGCCTGGTGAAGATGCTGAACCCCGAGTTCAACCCCCAGCATTACGAGGACGCCCAGTTCCTGGGCCGGGGCACCTGCACCACCTCTCAGATCTTCTACACCTCCCCCAGCCGCTGCGCCGTGGCGGACAGCTGCTCCATCTCCATCGACCGGCGCATGACCGCCGGGGAGACCTGGGACTCCTGCCTGGAGGAGATCCGCCAGCTGCCCAGCGTGAAGAAATACGGGGACGACGTGAAGGTCTCCATGTACATGTACGACCGTCCCGCCTGGACCGGCACCGTCTATGAGACCGAGTGCTTCTTCCCCACCTGGATCAACAAGGCCGGCGCGGCCCACGTCCAGGCCCTGGTGGACGCCCACCACGCCCTGTGGGGCGACAAGCGCATTGGCCACGCCGACGCCGACCCCAAGAAGGACGCCATGCACCTGCGCACCGGCCGGCCTCTCACGGACAAGTGGACCTTCTCCACCAACTGCGTCTCCATCCAGGGCCGGTACGGCATCCCCTGCGTGGGCTTCGGCCCCGGCGCGGAGAGCCAGGCCCACGCCCCCAATGAGATCACCTGGAAGCAGGATCTCGTCACCTGCGCCGCGCTGTACGCCGCCGTCCCCGGCCTCTACAAACCCGAGAACAAGACCGCCGACGTGACGGAGTTCCGCCAGAGCCTGACGGACAACAATATTCAATAATTTCTTTGGAAAACTGGTTGCTCTCCAGTACATGGACTCTTGTGGAGGGAATGGCCCGGTCAGGGGACCAGGCCTCACAAGGCAGGTGCCTGCCCCTCTTTGGCCCCGTACCACTCCTGCAAAGTGGTGTGCACCAGCAAGAGAAGCTTGCACCGATTTGCGGGGCCGGCAGCCCCCTGCCGGCCAATCTCTCCTCAAGCGCATACCAATATTGATGAAAGCAGAATAAATAAGGATATAAGGAGATCTTCAATATGTCTAAGACCATCGAGCTGGCGCAGCACCTGGAGAAGCTGCACATCAACAACATGTACAAGTCCGATTTCTACTGGACCTGGGACAAGACCGACGAGGAGCTGGACGCCATCTTCACCGTGGCCGACGCCCTGCGGGACCTGCGGGAGCGGAACAAGTCCACCCGGATTTTTGACTCGGGCCTTGGCATCTCCATCTTCCGGGACAACTCCACCCGGACCCGCTTCTCCTTCGCCTCCGCCTGCAACCTGCTGGGGCTCGCCGTCCAGGATCTGGACGAGAAGAAGAGCCAGATCGCCCACGGCGAGACCGTCCGGGAGACCGCCAACATGGTCTCCTTCATGGCCGACGTCATCGGCATCCGGGACGATATGTTCATCGGCGAGGGCCACAAGTACCAGAAGACCTTTATGGACGCCGTGCGGGATGGCTACCGGGACGGCATTTTGGAGCAGCAGCCCACCCTGGTGAACCTCCAGTGCGACGTGGACCATCCCACCCAGTGCATGGCTGACATGCTCCACATCATCCACCAGTTCGGCGGCGTGGAGAACCTCAAGGGCAAGAAGATTGCCATGACCTGGGCCTACTCCCCCTCCTACGGCAAGCCCCTCTCCGTGCCCCAGGGCGTCATCGGCCTCATGACCCGCTTCGGCATGGATGTGGTGCTGGCCCATCCCGAGGGCTATGACGTGATGCCCGAGGTGGAGGAGATCGCCCGCAAGAATGCCCAGGCCACCGGCGGCAGCTACAAAAAGGTCTCCACCATGGAGGAGGCCTTTGACGGCGCCGACATCGTCTATCCCAAGAGCTGGGCCCCCTTCGCCGCCATGGAGGAGCGGACAAAGCTCTACCAGGCCGGCGACCAGGCGGGCATCGACCAGCTGGAGAAGAAGCTCCTGGCCCAGAACGCCCAGCACAAGAACTGGTCCTGCACCGAGGAGATGATGAAGCGCACCCGGGACGGCAAGGCGCTGTACCTCCACTGCCTGCCCGCCGACATCACCGGCCTCAGCTGCCCCGAGGGCGAGGTGGACAACTCCGTGTTCGACCGGTATCTGGTGCCCCTGTACAAGGAAGCCAGCTACAAGCCCTACGTCATCGCCGCCATGATCATGATGAGCAAGGTGAAGGACCCCGCCGCCGCGCTGATGGCCATGGACGCCAGCGGCAAGAGAAAATCTTTCTGAGAGGTAACACGCCATGACTAAGCGCATCGTAGTCGCTCTGGGCGGCAACGCCCTGGGCAATAACCTGCCGGAGCAGATGGCGGCGGTAAAGCAGACCGCCCGGGCCATCGCCGACCTCATCGAGGGCGGCAACGAGGTGATCGTGGCCCACGGCAACGGTCCCCAGGTGGGCATGATCCAAAAGGCCATGGCCGAGCTGACCCGCTCCAATCCTGAGAAGTACATCCCCTGCCCCCTGTCCGTGTGCGTTGCCATGAGCCAGGGCTACATCGGCTATGACCTCCAAAACGCCCTGCGGGAGGAACTGCTGGACCGGAACATCCAAAAGGGCGTGGCCACCGTGCTCACCCAGGTGGAGGTGGACCCCCAGGACCCCGCCTTCCGAAATCCCACCAAGCCCATCGGCGCCTTCATGACCGAGGAGGAGGCCCGGCGCATGGTGGCCGAACGGGGCTACGACGTGATGGAGGACTCCGGCCGGGGCTGGCGCCGGGTGGTGGCCTCTCCCAAGCCCGTGTCCGTCATCGAGCTGGACACCATCCAGGCCCTGGTGGAGAGCGACCACATCGTGGTGGCCTGCGGCGGCGGCGGAATCCCCGTCTTTAAAACCGAGGGGCACCACCTCAAGGGCGCGGCTGCGGTGATCGACAAGGACTTTGCCAGCGAGGTGCTGGCGGAGGAGCTGAACGCCGACGTGCTGATTATCCTCACCGCTGTGGAGAAGGTAGCCGTCAACTTCGGCAAGCCGGACCAGAAGTGGCTGGACCACCTGACCCCGGAGGAGGCCCGGGCGTACGCCAGCCAGGGCCAGTTCGCCCCGGGCAGCATGCTGCCCAAGGTGGAGGCCGCGGTGAAGTTCGCCGAGTCCAAGCCCGGCCGCACGGCTCTCATCACCCTGCTGGAAAAGGCCAAGGCCGGCATCGCCGGGGAGACCGGCACCTCTATCTCTCTGTAATCTCTCCAACAGCAAAGCGGGGAGCGGATGATCCGCTCCCCCGCTTTTATAATAAAATCAAATCAGGGGGCCGTCCACCCCGGACAGGCCCCCCGACGGTCCTGAATCCATATGCCGCCGCGCGGGTCTATTGCCCCGCCTCTGTCAATTTTTGAACAGCCTCCTCCTTTGTGGATACAAAGAAAACACCGTGCCCGTTGTTGGACTCATAGATGAAGTCCCACGGGGGCTTGCTGGTGTAGCGGGAGTAGTCGCCGTAGATGGCGGCCTTTACCCGGTAGTTGATGAACTTCTGGAGAATCTCCCCGGCCACGCCTGTGCTGAGGATGAAAAACTCCTCACAGATCAGATTTTTGTCCAGGACGATCCGGGACGCGCCCGTCTCGTATTTCACAGTCATCACCAGGTCCAGGGCGGACTGCACCTCCACAATCACTTTCTCATCGCTGGAGACAACCGCAATATCCATCGCAAGATCTTTTAAATGTTCAATTTTCATCATAACCTGTCATGTTCTCTTGTATCAGATTTGCGGCATGGGCTCCAGTCGAGGAGAGAGACTATACCACATACTTCCCCCGCTGTCAAACCTCTGTCTCGGGGATGATTTGAGTTTTGCGGGAGGATGTTCTATGATGGAACCCACCTTACAGACCCAGAGGAGGGCCGGATATATACGCATTGGAATTGGTCAAAGCGGAGGAGATTGCGCTGTGCAACGAGATCATCCGCCAGGGGCGGCAGTTTCAGCAGGAGCAGGGCTTTGTCCAGTAAACGGAGGACTACCCCAATATCGACACCCTCCGGGGGGGATGTGGCGGACGGCACCGGATATGTGCTCCGGGTGGAGGGCGTGATCGCCGGCTACATGTGCATTGACTTCTCCGGCGAACCCGCCTACACCATGGTGCACCCATGGCCTTCAGCCGGGACTTCCGGGGAATGGGGCTGGTGAACACCACCTTCTCGCTGATTGAAACGCTGTGCCTGGACAACGGCGTCTCCTGCATCCGGGTGGACACGGACTTCCCAAACAAACGGATGAGCACATCCTGCTCAAAAACGGATTCACCCAGCGGGGGACCATTGTCTTTCAGGGCGGCGGAAAGCTGGCCTGCGACAGGATTCTCTCATGATGCCTGGCCCCGGCAGGCTCCGCGGAAAAAGCGCCCTTGCAAAACCGGGAAAACAGGCGTATAATGGATATAAAAATGGGGAGCCCGGACACGGGCTGAGAGGAAGCCTCGCTTCGACCCGAGACCTGATTTGGATCATGCCAACGTAGGGAAATAGTCGCGGAGTGCCGCGGATATGTCATACGCAGGCATATCCGCGGTTTTTTATAAGGAGGATGCCAGCATGAACATCACCGGAGAGCGGCTGCGGCTCTACGCCGTCACGGACCGGACCTGGGCGGCGGACGAAGAGGCCCTGTTCCGCCAGATCGGGGCCGCCATCGACGGCGGCGCGTCCGTTGTCCAGCTGCGGGAGAAGTATCTGGACGGGGCCGCGTTTCTGGCGGAGGCAGTGCGCTTTACAGACCTGTGCCGCCGGAGGGGGGCCGTCAGCATCATCAACGACCGGGTGGACATCGCCCTTGCGTGCGGGGCCGGCGGCGTCCACGTGGGGCAGGGGGACCTGGAGGCAGCCGCGGCCCGCCAGGCCCTGGGGCCGGACAAAATCCTGGGCGTCTCCGCCCACAGCGTGGAGGAGGCCCTGCGGGCCCAGGCGGCGGGGGCGGACTACCTGGGGGTGGGGGCGGCCTTTGCCACCGGCACCAAGGCCGACGCAAAGCCCATCACCCGCCAGACCATCCGCTCCATCACGGCGGCAGTGGACATCCCGGTGGTGGCCATCGGCGGCATCACCCGGGAGAACATTCTGGAGCTGAGGGGCTGCGGCCTGGCGGGGGCGGCGGTGGTATCCGCCCTGTTCGCCCAGACGGACGTGAGAGCCGCGGCGGCGGAGCTTCGGCGGCTCTGTGACAAAATTGCGGAGGAGGCATAACCCATGAGAACAGCGCTGACCATCGCCGGCACCGACCCCAGCGGCGGCGCGGGCATTCAGGCGGACATCAAGACCATGACCACCAACGGCGTCTTCGCCATGAGCGCCGTCACGGCCCTGGTGGCCCAGAACACCACCGGGGTGCGGAGCATCGTGGAGTGTACGCCGGAATTTCTCGCGGAGCAGCTGGACTGCGTGTTCACCGACATCTTCCCCGACGCGGTAAAGACGGGGATGGTGTCCAGCATTCCCCTGATCGAGACCATCGCGGACAAGCTGGCCGAATATGGAGCCAAAAATCTGGTGGTGGACCCGGTGATGGTGGCCACCTCCGGGGGCCGGCTGATCTCCCGGGACGCGGTGGAGACTCTGAAAGCCCGCCTTCTGCCAATGGCCGCGGTCATCACCCCCAACATCCCGGAGGCGGAGCTCCTCTCCGGCCGGGAGATCCGCAGCGCCCAGGACATGGAGGACGCCGCCCGGGCCATCTTTGACGGCTACGGCTGCGCCGTGCTGTGCAAGGGGGGACACAGCCTCAACGACGCCAACGACCTGCTGTGGCAGGGGAGCGGCGGCCGGTGGTTCCGGGGCCGCCGCATCGACAACCCCAACACCCACGGCACCGGCTGCACCCTCTCCAGCGCCATGGCCTCCAACCTGGCCAAGGGCTACGGCCTGGCGGAATCCGTGGAGCGGGCCAAGACCTACCTCTCCGGCGCCCTGGGGGCCATGCTGGACCTGGGCCGCGGCCCCGGCCCCATGGACCACGCCTTTGACGTCAAGCCGGAATACCGGGAAGAGGCGACATAAAAAGACGGCCCGGCGGATTGGGGCAGGAACAGTGGGAGCAGCAGCCCAGCAATGCGCAGGATATGGAACGGCAGGGGGCAGGGCAGCGGGATAGCCGCTGTTAATTTGCGGCAAGTCAATCGCAATTATCTGGATTTCGTTCCGCGGTTTCGGCGTTACACACAATGCCCAAAAACAAGCATCTTAACAGGTCAGAAAAACGTTTGAACAGCAATTGTCTATACTCTTTGATGTTCTCTATTTCAGTTTGACTGGATTCTGCTTGGAGCAAAAAAATTATAGCGCATATCCCCGGCGAAAATAATTGCCGCTGCCATTTCGCCGCCGAAAGCGGGGGACAGGATGATAAAATCCTGTCCCTCGCTTTCGTTCGCCTCATTCTAACAGCAAAACCGTCCGCACCGGTGCGGCGGCTCTGCCGCCGGGTCCTGCTATTTACAGTTCCGCCTGTTCCCGCATCAGGGCAATCTCCCGCCGGTAGCCCGGCAGCTCGTTGGGGGTCTCCAGGCAGAAGGGCAGGTCCCGCAGCGCCGGGTGGCGCACCACCCGGGTCAGGGCCTCCAGACCGATCTCCCCCTGGCCAATGCAGGCGTGGCGGTCCTTGCGGCTGCCTGGGGGATTCTTGCTGTCGTTGAGATGGACGGCCTTCAGCCGGTCCAGGCCGATGATCCGGTGGAACTCCGCCAGTACGCCGTCCAGGTCGCGGATGATGTCATATCCCCCGTCGGAGACGTGGCAGGTGTCCAGGCACACGCCCATCTTGTCCGAGAGCTCCACCCGGTCCAGAATGGCCCGCAGCTCCTCAAACCGGCCCCCCACCTCGCTGCCCTTGCCCGCCATGGTCTCCAGCAGGACGGTGGTATGCAGGTCCGGCGTCAAGATGGCGTTGAGGCCCTGGGCAATGAGGTCGATTCCCGCCTCCATTCCCTGGCCCACGTGGCTGCCGGGGTGGAAATTGTAGTACTGTCCCGGCACATGCTCCAGCCGCCGCAGGTCGTCGGCCATGGTCTCCCGGGCAAACTCCCGGTTCCGCTCCTCTGCGCCGCAGAGGTTCAGGGTGTAGGGGGCGTGGGCGACGATGGGGGCGAAGCGGTGTTCCTCCATCAATTGCACCAGCGCCGCCGCGTCGGCGGCGTCCAGGTCCTTGGCCCTGCTTCCCCGGGGATTGCGGGTGAAAAACTGAAAGGTGTCCGCCCCCAGCTCCAGCGCCTGCCGCCCCATGGCGGCAAAGCCCTTGGAGGAGGACAGATGGCATCCGATGTGCAGCATCCCACTCTCTCCTTTCACGCCTGGTGGAGCCGGGCGGCGGTGAGGATGTTGCGCATCAGACAGGCGCGGGTCATGGGGCCCACGCCGCCGGGGACGGGGGTGATATAGGATGCCCTGGGCTCCACGGAGGCAAAGTCCGCGTCGCCGCAGAGCTTCCCGTTCCCATCCCGGTTCATGGCCACATCGATGACCACGGCGCCCTCCTTGACCATGTCGCCGGTGAGAAGCCCCGCCCGCCCCACGGCGGAGACCAGGATGTCCGCCTCCCGGGTGCAGCGGGCCATATCCTCCGTCCGGGAGTGGCAGATGGTGACGGTGCCGTCCCGCTGGGTCAGGAGGGCCGCCATGGGCTTGCCCACGATGTTGCTCCGCCCCAGCACCACGCACCGCTTTCCCCGGATGGAAATCTGATACGCGTCCAGCATCTCCATAACCCCCGCCGGGGTGCAGGGCAGAAATACGGGGTCACCGATGACCATCCGCCCCACGTTAAAGGGGTGGAAACAGTCCACGTCCTTGTCCGGGGCGATGGCGTTGATGACGGTCTCCTCGTTCAAATGCCCCGGCAGGGGCAGCTGGACCAGGATTCCGTCCACCCGGGGGTCCTCATTGAGCCGCCGGACCAGGTCCAGCAGCTCCGCCTCCGTGGTCTCCGCCGGAAGGCGGTATCCAAAGCTCTCGATGCCGCACTCGGCGCAGTCCCGCTCCTTGCCGGCCACGTAGACCTGGGAGGCGGGGTCCTCCCCCACCAGCACCACCGCGAGGCCCGGCTTCCGTGAGAGCTTCCCGGCCTCCTCCGCCGCCCGGCGCTTTACCTTGGCCGCCAGGGCCTTTCCGTCAATCCTCACCGCCATGGGGCTCGTCCTCCTCTCTCTCAGTCTCCGCGGGGCGCTCCGGGGTCTCCGCCCCGGCCTCCGGCGTCTCTTCCGGCACTTCCGCCAAAGAGGCCGCTGACTCCGCGCGGGCGGCATCCGGGGCCTGCGCCTTTCGCTGGTTCACCAGCAGGTCCTCCGCCGAGCACTTTTTGATGCGGATGTGGTAGAACAGCATCGCCGCCGCCACCACCGCCATCACCAGGCTCAGAGCCTGGGAGACCCGGATGGGCCAGCCCATAAAGGTCCAGTCGAAGAGGTAGAGGCTGTCGGTCCTGAGGCCCTCCACCCAGGTCCGGCCCAGGCCGTACCACAGGAAGTAGAACCAGGTGTTCTCCCCGTCGAACCGGCGGCCTTTGGAGACCACAAACAGCATCAGCAGCAGGCCGATGAGGTTCCACAAGCTCTCATAGAAGAAGGTGGGGTGGACCTCGATGTACTGGCCCGCGCCGGTCCAAAGGCGCATCCGCCAGGGCAGGTCCGTCAGTCCGCCGAAGGCCTCCCGGTTGATAAAGTTGGCCCAGCGGCCGATGATCTGGCCCAGCAGCAGCCCCATGACGCAGAGATCCGTCAGGGCCCCCAGCTTCAGCTTCTTGCGCCGGGTGTAGAAAAAGGCCAGCAGCGCACCGGCGATGACCGTGCCGTAGATGGCAAGGCCGCCGTCCCAGATGGCGATCATGCGCCCCCAGTCCAGGCTGCCGTCGGCCCGGCGGTAGAGGTCCAGATAGAAGACGACGTAGTAGATCCGGGAGCCCAGCACGCAGCAGGGCACCCCCCAGAGGACCATGTCCAGCACATGGTCCTCCTTGAGGCCGAAGCGCTCCGCCTGCCGCATGCACAGCAGCAGGCCCATAAGCATGGCAAAGGCCAGAATGATACCGTACCAATAGACGCCATGGCCGATGTGCAGGGCGATGGGATCGGGGTTGAACTCCCAGCCCTCAAAGAGACCGGGAAAGCTGATAGGCATATCCTTTAACGCGGTCAAAGTATTGTTCTTCCTTTCTTTTTGTCCGGTGCAGTCATTTGGGCACGATCTCCGACAGCACCGCCCGCTCCTCCGTGATGCTCTGGCCCAGGAAGGCGGCGATGTCGTCCTTGGTAATGCTGTCAAACACCTGGGGGAAGCGGAAGGGGTCGTAGCCGTGGAAGTACCCCTCCGTCAGGGAGACGGCGATGTTCTCAAAGGAGTTCAGTCCCCGCAGCTGCCCGCCGAAGGCGGCCCGGCGCGTCCGCTGGTAGAAGTCCTCGTCAATGCCGCCCGCCGCCAGGCGGCCGGCCTCCTTTTGAATTTCGGCGGCCACCTTCCTGGCGTCCTTGCTGTCGCCGCCGGCATAGAGGTAAGCGGCGCCGGGGAGCTGTTCAAAGTCCCCGCCGAAGCTGGAGTTGATAAGCCCCTGATCGTAGAGCCGCAGGTACAGGGGGCTGGAGTCCCCCAGCAGGATGTCGCAGGCCATGCCGCCCAGGAGGGACGCGCGGAGGAAATCCTCCCCCTCCCGGGGCGGGCGGCACTTGAAGGCCGTGAGGAACTGCGGCATGGAGACCTCCATGGCGAGGCTGGTCTCCCGCCGGGCCACGGCCTCCGGCTCCTCCCCGTAGTCCCGGGGAATCTCCGGCCCGCCCTCCCGGGGCAGGACGCGGCGGGCGATGTCCGCGACGTGAATGGGGTCCACATCTCCCACTACGGTCAATATCATGTTGGAGGGGGTGTAGAACGCCCTGTGGCAGTCGTACAGCGTCTCCGCCGTGATGCGGGAGATGCTCTCCACCGTGCCGGCGATGGGAACGGCGGCGGTAGAGCGGCTGTACAGCGCCCGCATCATCCGGGTGTAGAGCTGCCAGTCCGGGTCGTCCTCAATCATGCGGATCTCCTGGCCGATGATGCCCTGTTCCTTGTCCACGCTCTCCTGGGTGAAGTAGGGGACGGAGACAAAGGAGAGCAGAATCTCCAGGTTCTCCTCAAAGTGCTCCGTGGAGCTGAAATAATAGCCGGTCATGGCGTTTGCGGTGAAGGCGTTGGGCTCCGCGCCGTTTTTGGCCAGCTCCTGGAGGGCGTTGCCCTCCTTGGTGTCAAACATCTTGTGCTCCAGGTAGTGGGCGATGCCCGCCGGGGTGTCCAGCCAGTTTCCCCCCAGCTGAAACCGGGTGTCCATCCCGCCGTAGCGGGTGGCGAAGAAGGCGTATTTCTTGGCGTAGCCCGGCTTGGGCACCACGCAGATCCGGAGGCCGTTGGGCAGCGTCTCCCGGTGGACGGACTCGCCCAGGCGCTTATAGAAGCTCTGATTCATTCCGCCGCCTCCTTTCCCCGCAGAAAGTACACCGTGTCCAGCGACACGGTTTTCATGGCGCTGAAAATGCGCTCCGGCGTGACCTCCCGCACCGCGGCGGCCAGGTCCTCCGGCGTCTCGTGGTTTCCGGTGGCCGCCTGGCCCAGGAAGAAGTTCTCCAGCTTGCCCTGGGAGTCCCCCATGGAGGCGTAGGCGTTCAGCAGGGTGCTCCGGGCCCCCTCCAATTCCCAGTCCTCCAGCTCGCCGTTCTGCACGGCACGGAGCTGGGCCATGATCTCATCCCAGGCCCGCTGGCAGTTCTCAAACTCGATGCCGGAGGACACGGTGATAAGCCCCTTCTGCCGGTGGTACACCGAGGAGGCGTAGTAGCACAATGACAGCTTCTCCCGCACGTTTAAAAAGAGCTTGGAGTTGCTGCTGCCGCCGAAGATGGTATTGCCCACCAGCAGCGCCGTGTGGTCGCCGCTGCCGCAGGCAAACCCCATGCCCAGCTTCCCCTGGGTCACGTCCAGCTCCTCGCGGACGCTGTACACGGTCTCCCGGGCAGGGTGGACCGCGGCGGGGGCAATGCCCCGGACATCCTCCCGGGGCAGGGCGGCGAAGGCGGCCTGGAGGGCCTGCTCCACCCGCTCCCGGCTGGCGCTGCCGCTGTAAAAAAGCTCCAGCCGGGAAGAGGCGACAAGACGGCGGTACAGGCTGTACAGCTTCTGGGGCTGAACGCGCTCGGCGCTCTTGTCGTCTCCCAGGCGGGGAATGCCGTAGGCCTCTCCCGCGCACATCTCCCGCAGGAGGCGGCCCTCCGCGTACTCCCGCTTGTCGTTTAAGATGCTGCGGATGGCGTCGATGAGATTGGCCTTCTCGCTGTCAAAATAGGCGGAGACAAAGCGGCCCCGCTCCGTGACGGGATCGCATATCAGCTCCCCCAGCAGGGCCGCCACCGGCTCCAGCAGCCGCTCGCCGCCGGGGGCGTAGCTGTCGTCAATGAGACTGGCCACGAAGCCCACACACTGGTTCTCGCCCTTCTTGCGCACCGTACAGTCGATCCGGGCGCCGTACAGCCGGTCCAGCCGGGCGGACAGCGCCCCCATATCCGGGCAGCTGACGGTACCCCGCCGCAGCAGGGCCGGCAGCAGGGCGCAGGCCGAGGCCGTCTCCCACCGCAGGGGCGTGACAAACTGGGCGGAGAGCAGGCTGGTCTTGAATTTCTGAGCCGGATGGAAGGTGAGATACACCCCGCCGGCGAGTTTGGTTCTGGTGACTTCCAAGGTCTCAGCTCCTTTTCAGGCAACAATATAAGTTTTATTATAGTATATCTCACCGGGAAATTCAAATTCTTTCTTTCCCCGCCTTTTTGTGGTATACTGTCCGCAAACATCTCAGAGAGGACGGTGACGCGTGTGGAGCGCCGGGAGGAGACCATCCGCCTGTGGTTTCGAATGTGGCTGGAGAAAGAGGACTTGGGGATCGAGCGTATTTTTGACCCCTGCGCGGTCTATGTGGAGAGCTGGGGACCGGAGTACCGGGGCCGGGAGAAGATCAAGCTCTGGTTTGAGGAATGGAACACCCGGGGAACCGTCCTCCGGTGGGACATCCGGCAGTTTTTCCACAAGGACGCGCAGTCCGTTGTGGGGTGGTATTTCCAGAACGCCATGGACGATGGGCGGCAGGAGATCTTTGAGGGAATGTCCCTGATCCGGTGGACAGAGGAGGGAAAAATCGCCTTTTTGCAGGAGTTCGGATGCAATGTGAGCCGCTACGATCCCTACCGGGACGGCCCCGAGCCCCGATTCCAGAACGAAGGAGCCGCATGGTTTTAGAGCAGTTGCCGAATTGCTGACAGCCGGGAAACGGGCCGCCCGGCGGGGACCCTGCGGCGTATGGCCGCTCAGGCGGTTTACCCCAGCACCTGCCGGAACACCCGCAGGAAGTTTTCCCGGGCGACGCCCTCCCGCTCCTCGCGGCTCATGCCCAGTCTCTCCAGCCAGTCAAAGAGATTTCCGATTTTGGAGGCATCCTCCAGGCCCGCCGCGCCGTCGTTGTCCGGAGGACCCATGAACTCGCAGAAGTCAAAGCCGCAGCCCACGTGCTCCACCCCCATGACCTCCGCCATGTGGACAGCGTGGCGGGCCAGCGTCTCCGCGGTCTGCCGCTCCGGATCGGCGTGGACAAAGTTGTGGTAGACGTTAAGCCCCACCACACCGCCGGTGTCCCGGATGGCCCGCAGCTGCTCGTCCGTCAGGTTCCGGCGAACATCGCACAGCCGGCGGCAGTTGGAGTGGGAGGCAATGACAGGCCCCGCGGCCAGGTCCATCACGTCCCAGAACCCGCCGTCGTTCAGGTGGGACACGTCCACCAGCATGCTGAGCTCCCCCATCCGCCGGACCACCGCCCTCCCGGGGGCGGTGAGCTTTTTTTCAGGATCGCCGCCGGCCCCTGTGGCAAGCGGGTTCTCCTCGTTCCAGGTCAGCATCCCCAGCCGTACGCCGGATTCATAGCAGCGGTCAATGGCGCCGGCGTCCGCCCCAAAGGCGGCCATGCCCTCGATCCCCAAGAAGGCATAGAGCTTCCCGGCGGCCCTGGCCGCCTCCGCCTCCTGAACCGTACGGACCATCTGAATATGGGAACACTGGGCCAGCTCCGCCTGGGCCTGGGCCAGCATGATGGCCAGCCGGCCCGCGTCGCTGCCGCCCTCCGGCACGTCCCTCCAGAAGGTCTGTCCCTCACCGGCGCCGTACCAGAACGCCAGCACCAGCCCCTCCACGCCGCCGGCCCGCAGCCGCTCCAGGTGGCGGGTCTCCAGCACGCGCTCCTCCCCCGCCAGGCGGCGGCGGGCCACGTCGTACAGCAGATCGGAATGGGCGTCGAAACATGTCATATCCAAAAACCTCTCTTCGCATTACATTGAAACTCCAGGGCGGGACGGCGCTCCCCCCGAAGGCGGGTGGACATCAAACCATCTCTTATGCTATACTATTCACAATCACCGGTGAAGTCAAGGGAGGAACATTATAATGGAGCCAATCTGCCGCTGCCGCTGGTGCAATCCGCGCAATCCGCTGTACGTCGCCTACCACGACCAGGAGTGGGGCGCGCCCCAGTACGACGACGGGAAACTCTTCGAGCTGCTGGTTCTGGAGTCCTTTCAGGCGGGCCTCTCCTGGGAGACCATTCTGAACAAGCGGGAATCCTTCCGCTCCGCCTTCGGCGGCTTCATTCCGGAGCGGGTCGCGGCCTACGGGGAGACGGAGACCGCCGCCCTGCTGGAGAACAAGTCCATCGTCCGGAACCGGCGAAAAATCGCCGCCGCCGTTCAAAACGCAAGGGTCTTTCTGGAGATCCAGCGAGAGTGGGGCAGCTTCTCCCGCTACATCTGGCACTTCACAGACGGACAAGTGGTCTATGAGACAGGCGAGGCCAGCTCCCCGTTGTCGGACCGGGTGTCGGCGGACCTGAAACAGCGGGGCATGACCTTTGTGGGCACCACCATCGTCTACGCCTACTTGCAGGCCATCGGCGTGATCAACTCCCATGAACCCGGGTGCTTTCTGCATAAAAGAGCGGATCTCCGGCCCTGACCGCCGCGGGCGCCCTTGATTTGCCCGCTGGGGCTGTAGTCTGTAAGCAGATGACTGGGAAAACCGCCGCTGATTGTGAAAATCCCCCTTGACATTTCCGCCGGAGTCCTGTAAACTATTTACACATTGTAAAGGTTCAAAACTTTACAGAAAGGGGGCGGCTTCCTTGAAGAACCAGACCTACCGCATGACCATGCTCTACGACTTCTACGGCGAGCTGCTCACCGACCGGCAGAGGGAGTTCTTTGACCTCTACTACAACGAGGACCTGTCCCTGGCGGAGATCGCGGAAAACGCGGGCATCTCCCGGCAGGGCGTCCGGGACGTGATCGTCCGGGCGGAGGCCTCCATGCAGGAGATCGAGGACAAGACGGGGATCATCAAGCGGTTTGAATCCCGCCGGCCCCATCTGGAGGCCATCTCCGCCGCCGCCGCCGAGATCAAAACCATCAATCTCCGGCGCCACGAGGACGCCCGCCTTGCCGAGTTGGCGGAGCGCATCCTCGCCGAGGCCGCCGCCTTAGAGGACTGAGCCATGGCATTTGAGGGACTGACTGAAAAACTGAACGCCACATTTAAGCGGCTGCGGGGCAAGGGCCGCCTGACGGAGGGCGACGTCCGGGAGGCCATGCGGGAGGTCCGCCTGGCCCTGCTGGAGGCGGACGTGAGCTACAAGGTGGTCAAGGACTTTGTGGCCGCCGTCACGGAGCGGGCCGTTGGAACCGACGTGCTGGACAGCCTCACCCCCGCCCAGCAGGTGGTGAAGATCGTCAACGAGGAGCTCACCGGCCTCATGGGCGGCGCCAACGCCAAAATCGCCATGGCCAACAACGGACCTACGGTTGTGATGATGGTGGGCCTCCAGGGCGCGGGCAAGACCACTACCACCGCCAAGCTGGGCGGCCTGATGCGCCGCCAGCTCCAGAAGCGCCCCCTGCTTGCCGCCTGCGACGTGTACCGCCCCGCCGCCATCGAACAGCTGAAAGTGGTGGGCGGACAGCTGGACCTGCCGGTGTTCCAGCAGGGTCAGGGAGACCCTGTGGAGATCGCCCGAAACGCCATCCGCCACGCCCGGGACCACGGCAGCGACATGGTGTTTTTGGACACCGCCGGCCGCCTCCACGTGGACGAGGCGCTGATGGACGAGCTGAAACGGATGAAGGCCGCCGTCCATCCCAACGAGATTTTGCTGGTGGTGGACGCCATGACCGGCCAGGACGCGGTAAACGCCGCCGCCGCCTTTGACGAGGCCCTGGGCATCGACGGCGTCATCCTCACCAAGCTGGACGGCGATGCCCGGGGCGGCGCGGCGCTGTCCATCCGGGCGGCCACGGGCAAGCCCATTAAATTTGCCGGCACCGGCGAAAAGCTGGACATGATCGAGCCCTTCCACCCCGACCGCATGGCCTCCCGCATTCTGGGAATGGGCGACATGCTCTCCTTCATCGAGAAGGCGGAGGCCGCCTACGATGAAAAGCAGGCCGCCAAGCTGGAGGAGAAGCTCAGAAAAAACCGCTTCACCCTCCAGGACTACTACGACCAGCTCCAGCAGCTGCGGGGCATGGGGGACCTGAGCCAGCTGGCGGGCATGATGCCCGGAGGCCTGGGAAAGCAGCTCCAGGGCGCCAGCATCGACGAACGGCAGATGGCCCGCACCGAGGCCATCATCCTCTCCATGACCCCCCTGGAACGGGAGAATCCCAAGGTTCTGAATGCCAGCCGGAAACGCCGCATCGCCGCGGGCTGCGGGCTGGAGGTGGTGGACGTGAACCGCCTCCTCAAGCAGTTTGAGATGATGCAGGAGATGACCAAACAGCTCTCCCGGGGCCGGATGCCCGCCATGCTGGGGGGCCGGGGCGGCGGAGGCCGGATGCACGGCTTTGGCCGGAAAAAGCGGTTCAAATGATTCTGCAATATGATTTCAACCTTTCAGGTGAAATAGAATTCAATTAAAATTTTTTTGGAGGTACACATCATGGTTAAGATCAGACTGCGCCGTATGGGCGCCAAGAAGGCTCCCTTCTATCGGGTGGTTGTGGCCGACTCCCGCTTCCCCCGGGACGGCCGCTTCATCGAGGAGATCGGCACTTACAATCCCTGCGTCTCCCCCGCCGCCATCAACATCGACGCCGAGCGGGCCCAGGCCTGGATCAAGTCCGGCGCCCAGCCCACCGACACTGTCAGGGCTCTGCTGAAAAAAGTGGACGTCCTCTGATTCCGGAGGACAGGACATGAAGGACTTGCTGCTCTACATCGCCAGAAGCCTTGTGGACGATCCCGACGCCGTCTCCGTCACGGAGATTCAGGGCGAGCAGGAGCTGACGTTGGAGCTGCGCGTCGCACCCGACGACATGGGCAAGGTCATCGGCCGTCAGGGCCGGATCGCTAAGGAGATCCGCACCGTGGTCCGCTCCTATGCCCAGCGCACCGGCGTAAAGGTATCTGTTGATATTGTAGACTAAGAGGGAAGCGGCGCTTTACGCCGCTTCCCTCTTTTCCCCGGGGCAGATGCGAAGCCGGGCGTGCCCGACGGGGAGATTCTATCTGTGTGTCCGTCCCCGCGCCGCTTTCCCTCTGATAAAATGCGCGGCAGAACGCCTCCCGCGGAGCTCCGGCACTTGATGATCCGGCAAAAATGTGCTATAGTGAGAAATACTGTCAATACTACTCGTGAATTCCGGCGCCCTTTCATTCGGGGCCGCCGCTGAAAAGGAGAGACTTCCATGGAAAACAAGAAGTTCTATATCACCACCCCCATCTACTATCCCTCCGACAAGCTCCATATCGGCCACACCTACTGCACCGTGGCCACCGACACCCTGGCCCGCTACCACCGTCTCCGGGGCGAGGACGTCATGTTCCTCACCGGCACCGACGAGCACGGCCAGAAGATTGAGGACAAGGCCCGGGAGGCCGGCGTCACCCCCAAGGAGTTTGTGGACCGCATTGTGGAGGGTCCGGGCGGCGTGCTGGACCTGTGGAAGCTGATGAACATCTCCAACGACCGCTTTATCCGCACCACCGATGGCTACCACGTCCAGTCCGTCCAGCGGATCTTCAAGCGGATGCACGATAACGGGGATATTTACAAGGGCACCTACAAGGGCAAGTACTGCAAGCCCTGCGAGTCCTTCTGGACCGAGAGCCAGCTGGCGGACGGCAAGTGCCCCGACTGCGGCCGGGAGGTTCAGGACGCCGAGGAGGAGGCCTACTTCTTCCGCCTGTCCAAGTACGCGGACCGCGTCCGGGACCTGCTGGAAAACACCGACTTCCTGGAGCCGAAGTCCCGGGTCAACGAGATGGTGAAAAACTTCATCGAACCGGGCCTTGAGGATCTGTGCGTCTCCCGCACCAGCTTTAGCTGGGGCGTGCCCGTGGACTTCGACCCCGGCCATGTGGTCTACGTGTGGGTGGACGCCCTGACCAACTATATCACCGCCCTGGGCTATGAGAACGACCGCTACGACGACTACGGCAAGGGCTGGTGGCCCGGCGTGAACATCGTGGGCAAGGAGATCGTCCGGTTCCACTCCATCATCTGGCCCGCCATCCTCATGAGCCTGGGGGAGCCCCTGCCCAAAAAGTGCTTCGGCCACGGCTGGCTGCTGCTGGACGGCGGCAAGATGTCAAAGTCCAAGGGCAACGTGGTGGACCCCTATATCCTGGCCGAAAAATTCGGCGTGGACGCCCTGCGGTTCTTCCTCATGCGCACCTTCCCCTTCGGCTCCGACGGAAACTTCTCCAACGAGCTGCTGATCCAGACCATCAACAACGACCTGGCCAACGACCTGGGCAACCTGGTCAGCCGCACCACCGCCATGACGGGCAAGTACTTCGGCGGCCATCTTCCCGCCGGATGCGGCCAGTGGGCCAGCCCGGAGCCCTGGGACCTGGAGCTCCGCCAGGCCGCCGCGTCCCTGCGGGACGCCTACGAAAAGGACATGGAGTCCTTCGCCCCCCACAAGGCCCTGGAGGACGTATTTAAGGTCATCCAGCGGGCCAACAAGTATATCGACGAAAACGCCCCCTGGAAGCTCTCCAAGGACATGGAGCAAAACGGCCCCCGTCTGGCCCACGTGCTCTACACCCTGCTGGAGACCACCCGGATCTGCGGCGTGCTGCTGACGCCCTTCATGCCCGATTCCATGGAGAAGCTCTTCGCCCAGACCGGCGCGCCCGCGGACGCGCGCACCTGGGACAGCGCCGGGAGGTGGGGTGCCCTGCCGGAGACCGCCGCCGTCAGCAAGGGGGAGAACCTGTTCCCCCGGGTGGACACGGAGAAGGCCCTGGAGGAGCTGGAGGCTGCCGCCGAGGCCGCCAAGCAGCCCGCTGTCCGGCCGGAGATTGAGATCGAGCCCCAGCTGACGGAGAAGGTGGACTTCGACACCTTCTGCAAATCCGACTTCCGGGTGGTGAAGGTAAAGGCCTGCGACGCCGTGAAGAAGAGCGCAAAGCTCCTGCGCTTCACCCTGGACGACGGCACCGGCGTGGACCGGCAGATCCTCTCCGGCATCCACCAGTGGTACGAGCCGGAGGAGCTGGTGGGGAAGACTTTGGTTGCCATTGTCAACCTGCCGCCCCGGAAGATGATGGGGCTGGAGAGCAACGGAATGCTGATCTCCGCCGTTCACACCGAGAGGGGGGAGGAGGCGCTCCACCTCCTCATGGTAGACGACGCCATCCCCGCCGGGGCAAAGCTCTGCTGACAACCGCCCCTGACCCTTTGTGCGCGGCTGACGCCGCAGGGACACAGGACCATCAGAAAGGAACATCTTCATGCGTCTGCAAAGCGCGATTTTTGATATGGACGGCACCCTGCTGGACTCCATGCACATCTGGCGGGACATCGGCCCCAGGATGCTGAGAGCCCGGGGCATCACCCCCGCCCCGGACCTGGGAGAGCGCCTGAAACCCATGACCGCCTGGCAGGGAGCGGCCTACTGCAAGGACGAATACCTCCTGCCGGAGACGGTGGAGGAGGTCTACGCCCAGATCGAGGCCCAGGTGAGGCGCTTCTACGAAAACGAGGTGGAGGCCAAGCCCGGGGTGAAAAAGCTCCTCTCCCTTTTGAAGATGGAGGGGGTGTGGATGTACGTGGCCACGGCCACGGACCGCCACCTGGCGGAAGAGGCCCTGCGCCACGCCGGTATCCGGGACTACTTCCGGGGCCTTGTAACCTCCGCCGAGACGGGGGTGGGCAAGGATGTGAGCCCGGAGATCTACCAGCGGGCCATGCGGCGGCTGCGGTCCAACAAGAAGGACACCGTTATTTTTGAGGACGCCCTCCACGCCATCCGCACCGCCAAGGCGGCGGGCTTCCGGGTGGCGGCCATTTACGATCCCTCCGCCGAAGACGACCAGGAGGAGATCCGGAAGTTGGCGGACTACTACTTCCGCTCCTTCGAGGAGCTCTTTGAGGCGAAATCCCTGGAATAAAAAAATTTGACGGGCGCCGCCCGTCAAATTTTTTATTCCACCCTGTAACGTTTGCCGCTTCCGGGGGACATATAAGGTAGAAAGGAGGGGAGCGCCGTGGATGACATGAGCGAGATCTACCAGCGCCACGCCCAGACCGTCTACAAGTTTCTCCTCTCCCAGACCCGGGACGAGGAGCTTGCGGAGGAGCTGACCCAGGAGACCTTTTACCAGGCGGTGCGCTCCATCCACCGGTTCGACGGCGGGTGCAAGGTCTCCGTCTGGCTCTGCCAGATCGCCAAGCACCTGTGGTACCAGCACCTGCGAAAACACCGGCGGGAGGTCCCCATGCCGGAGGACCCGCCGGAGCTCCCCGCCCCCTCGGCGGAGGAGGGGGCGCTGGAGCGGGAGGGAAAGCTGGAACTGCTGCGGCTGATCCACGACCTGCCGGGGGAGCCCCGGGAGGTGGTGTATCTCCGGGTCTTTGGCGGCCTCAGCTTCCGGGAGATCGGGGACATCTGCGGCCGGACGGAGACCTGGGCCCGGGTGACCTTTTACCGGACAAAGGAAAAACTGCGGAACGGAGGAGTGAGCGATGAGAAATGATCTGACCTGCGCGGTGGCGCGGGACCTGCTGCCAAGCTACGTGGAGGGCCTGACGGCGGAGGAGACGGGGCAGGCGGTGGAGCGGCATCTGCGGTCCTGCCCGGACTGCGCCGCAAAACACGCGGCCATGGTGGGCCCGGAGCTGGCCGCCAGGCTGGCGGAGGAGCGGCGGGAGCTGGACTACCTGAAACGGGTGAAGCGGCGGAGCCGTCTCCGGATTTTGGCGGCGGTGGTGTGCACGGTGCTGGTGATCGCCGGGGGCTTTGCCGCCAAGATCTTTTTGATCGGCACTCCCATCCAGCCCCAGACCTACGCCCTGCGCCACTACGTGGACGAGGAGAACGTGCTGCACCTCATCATCGACTGTACAGCCTCCGGCATGGCCTACTACGGCTGGGACATCGAACGGGGGGAGGACGGCCTTGTGGAGATCTTCGGCCGTGCCGTCACCGTCTCCTCGGTCCATGACGAGGGCTGGGGCCGTCTGACGGTGCCCCTGGAGGGCGTCCGGGAGGTCCGGCTCTGCGGGGATCTGGTCTACCAGGACGGGGTGGTGGTCAGCGGCGCGGCCATGCACCGCTATGAGGCCCGCACGCCCTACGTGGGGGACGCCCCCGCCCTGGGCCGGGCGGCGGAGGCCATTGGGCTGGACGAGACGAGCTGGGGCTATACCACGGAGCTCCACACCAGTGAGCGGCCCTACCGCTGGACCGTCAAATTTCAGAAGCACTGGGGCGACACCTCCATCGACGATCTTATGCGCTGTTACTACGGCCCCCAGATGCTGGCTCTGGTTGACAATCTGGACGAGGTGGGCTGGAGCTACACCACCGCCACTTCCTCCGGCAAGACCTTCTGCCAGGGGGTGCTGACCCTGGAGGAGGCCGACGCCCATTTGGCGGAGGTTTTGGCCAGGAGCTCCTGCGGCGAACAGTGGAAGGCGCTGAAAAGCGTAAAGGACTTCGCCGCCACCCCCGCCGGGGTACAGGTGCTCTATGACCTGCTGTGGGAGGACCTGCAGGCCGCGTTCAATTCCCGCACGTGGATTGTGCCTTCGGAGCCCTCCCCGGGCGGAGCCGATTTTCTGGAACACGGGTGAAGAGCGGGGCGGCTTTGCCGCCCCGCTCTTCACGATTCCTCCGAATGGGTCTTCTCATAGTCTCTCAGCAGCGCGGCAAAGCCCTGCCGCCGCTCGTCCCGGCTGCGGAGCTGGAGCCGGTCCAGCAGGGGCACCAGCGCGGCCAGCTCCGCCTCCGTCAGTTCCGCCGTCAGCCAGTCAAAATAAAAGGCCTCCGCCTCCACCTTGGCCTCCCGCAGGGCGTCCCCCTTCTCCGTGACGAAGAGCTCCTTGCGCCGCTTGTCCTCGGGGCTGGGGCGGCGGCGGATGTAGCCCGCCTCCTCCAGCTTCGCCGCCCGGCGGGCAATGGTGCTCTTGTCCAGGCAGTACAGCCGCCGCAGCTCCTCCTGGGTGATACCGGGCCGGTGGCGCACAGTGTGGATCATGTCGTAATCGCTGAGACTCAAGTCCGTGTTGCCCAGAGCCTGTGCAACAAACCGCTGGGCGTCCCGGTCGATCTTCCGGAAGCGTCTTTTGGTGGGGTCCATGCCGCCGCCTCCCTCCGTCCTCTTTTTTGTATCATAACAGCGCGGAGGCCGTCCGTCAATTCCGGCGGGACATTTTTGACGGTTTGCACAAATCGTTGCAATGCGCAACGATTTTGCTTGACTTCCCGGGGCGGGGCGGCTATGATAAATTTGTCGGGAGGAGTGGGAAGCCTCCCGCGCCACGGGAGTTTATAGAGTACGCAAGGAGCGCGCCAGGGCTGATCACCCTGGCGCGCCTGATTTTTACTCAGCGGGAATGGGAAATACGATGCCGCCCACGGAGATGCTCTCCAGCTCGGCCAGGGGGATGATCTCCTCCATCACCTGGCCCTTGGAGCAGACGGTGGCGCCGTTTTCCGGCCGGAGGCTGCCGCCGGAGGTGCTGAGGTCCATGACCGTGCCGTCGGTTTTAGCCAACAGGATCTCCACGTTTTCCAGATACCGCCGGGACTGGCGGGCGTCCTCGGGGTCCTGGCGGCCGCTTCCGCTGTTGGACCAGACCACCTCCTGGTCCACGGTGTAGTTCACCTTCACCGCGATGGGGGAGACGCTGATGGCGTCGATGGTGAAATTCAGGTCGTCCTGGGAGAAGGTCTCGCCGCCGCCCAGGCGGACGGAGCAGTCCTCGTAGTCCACCTCAAAGCGGAACTTCCACTTGCCCTCGTACAGCAGCTCATCCCGCTCCGTCTCCGGGTCCCAATAGCGCAGGTCCTCAAACTCCGCCTTGGCGGTGCCCCGGGTCAAAGAGACGTCGGAGCTGGCGGTCTCCACATACTGGATCTGATTGTCCTCCGGGTCCTGGTCCACAAACCAGGCGCCGCCGTGGGTGCCGCCCCTGGCCCAGCTGGCTCCGCCGCTGCCCATTATCAAATAGGTCTCATCCAGGCCCTGCCCCTCCGGCAGAAACCGCTCCCCGTCCTCCCGGGTAAGGGTGTAGACGATGACGGCGTTGTACTCGTCGCCCATAATAGCCTCGGCGGAGATGGTGATTCCGCCATCGGTATCGCTGGCTCCAATGGGATGGCCGATCTTGTCGATGACCTCCGTCTGGGCAACGCTGCCGCCGAAGAGGGGGGTGAAGACATCCACGGGAGCGGGGAGGATTCCCGCGGCGCTGGAACCCACCGCCAGCACCACGGCCATCACCGCGGCAATCACCGCCATGCGGCCCAGGGGGCGGCGGGTCCGGCGGGCACTGGACCGGGAGGCCGCCCGGGCGCTCTCCGCCGCCAGACGCGCCCTCTGCTCAGGGGTAAACCGCAGGGCGTCCATGCTCTGCTTATATTCAGACAGATTGCTCATAATCCATTCCTCCTATCAACTCTTTCAGCTTGGCCCGGCCTCGGGCCAGGCGGGTGTGAACGGTGGCGGTGGGCACGCCCAGGATCTCTCCTGTCTCCGCGGCGGTGTAGCCCTCGTAGTAGTGGAGATAGATCACCGCCCGGTAGTGGGGCGGCAGGGTGTTTACCGCCGAGAGGACGGAGCCCTCCTCCGCCTCCGGGGCGGGGACCTGGAGGCCGTCCTCCAGGGGGCGGATACGCTGGCGCCAGGGACTTTTCAAAAGGTCCTTGCAGGCGTTGGCCGCCATGCGCAGGATGTAGGCCCTCTCATGGGCGGGGCTCTGAAAGTCCCGGGGCTCTGTCAGGAGCTTGACAAAGACGGTCTGACACACGTCCTGGGCGTCCTGGGTATTTTTCAAATAGGTGTAGCTCAGGCGGAGAATGGCGTCGGCGTAGTCTTGCGCCAGACGCTCCGCTTGCTGGCTGTGATTCATTTTACTTCAACTCCTTTGAAGCGCGCTCATATAGGGTACGATTGAGAGGGGAAAATACTTTCACTTTGGAAAAATTTATTTTTTGAGCGGGCGCCCGCCGGGAGAACGCACGGGAGGCCCGTCCCATTTCCGCTCTTGCGCCCCCGCCGCCGGAGTGGTAGAATACGGGTATCATACCACACCCCAGCGGAAAAGGAGCGTTTATGAAAAAACTATTTCCCCTGCTGCTGGCTCTGGCCCTGCTGCTCTCCGCATGCGGACGGCGGGAGGAGACCCCGCCGGACCCGGCGCAGAACCCGCCGGCGGAGACGGAGGAGCCCTCCGGGGTCCCGCCCATCACGGAGGAACACCCTCTGGAGCTGGACATTCTGCGGATCGAGGTCTGCCGGAGCGGCCTGGGCTCCGAGCGGCTGATGGAGGCCGCCCAGGCGCTGCCGGAGCTGATGCGGGACGCCCTGGCAGTCCACAACGTGCTGGTGGATCTGGTGCAGGTCACCATCGGCTCCTCCCCCGCCGCCACGGTGCAGGCCCTGGAGGCAGGCACGGTGGACATCGCCATCCTGCCGGCGGAGGGCTTTGCCGGGCAGGAGACGGAGGCGGAGGTGCTGCTGGCCTCCGGCCCCGCCGCCGGTGACAGCCCGCTGTGGACAGACGGAAACCGGGGCTTTTCCACAACCCTCTGGACAGCTCCCACGGACTGCGGCCTCGAGCTCGCCGGCCGGATGGGAAAGGAGGGCGAGCTGCCCGCCTGGGAGGAGCTGAACCGCCCCCGCTGGGGACTGCTGGACCGGGACTCCCTTCCGGGCCGCCGGGCGGTGGACCTGTGGCTGTCTGACCACTACGAGGGCCGCACCACGGCGGACCTCTCCAATGCCGCTGTGTACGCGGACTTTGAGGCGCTGCTCCAAGCGGCGGAGGCGGGGGAGATCGACGTCTACCTCCGGGACGCCGCCAAGGAGGAGGGCCCCTCGCAGACGTCCTCCGCGCGGCTGGGAGAGACGGAGCGGTTTTACGACATGGTGCTGGCAGTCTCCCCCCGCCAGGAGATCCTGTCCAACCCCGATCTGAATCTAAGAGATTCGCTGATGTTCACCCTGACGCAGCTCTGCTTTTACGACGGCACCCAGACCCTTCCCGACGGCACCCCCGCCTTTCCCGGCAGGGGCTATGACCGGGAGACCCGGATGCTGTGCCAGGACGTGTTCGGCGCCTGCCGGTACGGCTGGGCCAAGAACGAGGACTTGGACGCCGCCCGCCGCCTGCTGGCGCTGGAGGGCCATGCGGCGGATTGACCAGTGATAAAAACGGGAAAAGGAGCCGCTTGGCGGCTCCTTTTCCCCATTTCGCCGTTGCGCGATCCCCGGATCTGGGGTATACTATTATAATCTATGGAATTACATGGAATCACGGGAGGATCGCCCCATGAAACTGATGGCCATTGACGGCAACAGCATCATCAACCGGGCCTATTACGGCATCCGGCCCCTCACCACCCGGGACGGGCTCTACACCCACGCCGTCTTCGGCTTTCTCACCACCCTCCTGCGCCTGACGGCGGAGGAGCGCCCCGACGCGCTGTGCGTCACCTTCGACGTCCACGCCCCCACCTTCCGCCACACTGCGGACGAGACCTACAAGGCCACCCGCAAACCCATGCCCGAGGAGCTGCGGATGCAGATGCCGGTGCTGAAAGAGATATTGGACGCCCTGAACATCCCCCGTTACGAGCTTGCGGGCTGGGAGGCCGACGACCTGCTGGGGGCCATCTCCCGCAGGTGCGAGGCGGCAGGCTGGGAGTGCGTGGTGGTCACCGGGGACAAAGACAGCCTCCAGCTCATCACGGACCGGACAAAGGTCAAGCTGGTCTCCACCCGCATGGGGCAGACCACCACGAAAGACATGACCCCTGAGACCTTCCGGGAGCAGTACGGCTTTGACCCCATCCACATGATCGACCTGAAGGCCCTCATGGGGGACGCCTCCGACAACATCCCCGGGGTCAAGGGGGTGGGGGAGAAGACCGCCATGGGCCTCATTCAGATGTACGGCTCCATTGGGCGTCTCTACGATCACATGCCGGACATCCTCTCTTCGCCGGAGACCCCCGCCAGGCCCGCCCTTATTAAAAAGCTGACGGAGGGGGAGTCGTCCGCCCGCCGCTCCCAGTGGCTGGCCACCATCGCCACCGACGCGCCGCTGGAATTCACCCCGGAGGACAACCTGGTGAAAGCCCCCGGCCCCGGGGCCTATCCCCTGTTTCTGCGGCTGGAGTTCTCCAAGCTCATTGAGAAGTTCGGCCTGGCGCCGGAGGCCGCCCAGGCGGCGAAAAAGGCGGATGTCTCCGCCGCCGTGGAGCAGGTGACGGCCCCCGCCCGGGCGGCGGAGCTGCTGGACCTCTGGCGGCGGGCGGACTGCGTGTCCGTCACCGCGGCGCCGGACCTCCAGGTGCTGGCGGTGGAGTGCCGCACCGGGCCGGACGGCGCAATTCTGGCGGACCTGCGCTTCTCCCGGTACCGAGGGGACTGGAACGGCCTGCTGGCCGCCCTCTTCTCGGCGGACATTTCCAAGGCCGCCCACAATGTCAAGGACCTGATGCGGACCCTGCTGGAAAACCGCCTCCCGGCGGAGGGCTTTGTCTTTGACACCGCCCTGGCGGCCTACCTGCTGGACGCCACGGCAGGGAGCTACGATCTCTCCCGCCTCTTTGTCTCCTATTACAACGAGGAACTGCCCAGGGCCCTCTATCTGGAGCCGGACGCCTTCTCCCCCCTGGGGGAGACCTCGGAGGTGGCCGCGTCGCTGTACAGCCACACCTCCGCCGTCACCGCCCTGCGGGAGACCCTCTCCCAGGCCCTTCGGGAGCGGGATATGGAGCGGCTGTTCACAGAGATCGAGCTGCCCCTGTGCCGGGTGCTGGCGGAGATGGAGCTGGCCGGGTGCCGGGTGGACCGGAAGGCCCTGGCGGCCTTCGGCGAGACCCTGGCCGCCCGGACGGCGGAACTGGAGCAGACGATTTACAGCCTGGCGGGTGAGACGTTCAACATCAACTCCCCCAAGCAGCTGGGGGAGATCCTCTTCGGCAAGCTGGGCCTGCCCCACGGGAAGAAGACCAAAACCGGCTGGTCCACCAACGCCGACGTGCTGGAGAACCTGCGGTACGAGGCCCCCATCGTGGGGGCGGTTCTGGAGTACCGCCAATACGCCAAGCTGAAATCCACCTACGCCGACGGCCTCTTGAAGGCCCTGGACGCCGACGGCCGGGTGCGCACCAACTTCCAGATGACCGTCACCGCCACGGGACGGCTGAGCTCCACGGAGCCCAACCTCCAGAACATCCCCACCCGCACGGACCTGGGCAGCGAGATCCGGAGGATGTTCGTCCCGGCGGAGGGCTGCGTCCTGGTGGACGCGGACTACTCCCAGATCGAGCTGCGGCTTCTGGCCCATATCTCCGGGGACGAGGCCATGGAGGCGGCCTTCCTGGCGGGGGGCGACTTCCACGCCGAGACCGCCGCCAAGGTCTTCCACGTGGACCGGGGGGAGGTCACCCAGGAGATGCGCCGGGGCGCCAAGGCGGTGAACTTCGGCATCGTCTACGGCATCTCCCCCTTCTCCCTCAGCCAGGACCTGGGGGTCACCACGGCGGAGGCCAAGGCCTATATGGACGGCTACTTCGCCGCCTTCCCCGGCGTGCGGAGATACATGGACGAGGTGGTGGCCCGGGCCAAGGAGGACGGGTACGTGGAGACCCTCTTCCACCGGCGGCGGGACTTGCCGGAGCTGAAATCCTCCAAGTTCAACCTCCGCTCCTTCGGGGAGCGGGTGGCCCTGAACATGCCCATCCAGGGGGCGGCGGCGGATGTGATGAAGCTGGCTATGACCGCCGTGTGGAAACGGCTCCGGGCCGAGGGCCTGGAGGCCCGGCTGGTGCTCCAGGTCCACGACGAGCTGATTGTGGAGTGCCCCGAGTCCGAGGCGGAGACCGCCGC
Organism: uncultured Oscillibacter sp.; assembly: GCA_910585385.1. GTDB lineage: Bacteria > Bacillota > Clostridia > Oscillospirales > Oscillospiraceae > Oscillibacter. The sequence goes on from CAJUDV010000001.1 coordinate 61,181, forward strand.
GAGGCTCCTGGCGGAGGAGATGGAGAACGTGGTCCATCTCTCCGTCCCCCTGACGGCGGAGGCCCACTGGGGCAGAAACTGGCTGGAGGCCAAGGGATGAAGACCCTCTACATGATCGGCGGCCCCATGGGCGCGGGCAGGACCGCCGTCTGCCGGGAGCTCCAGAGGCGGCTGGAGGGGAACGTCCGGGTAGGAAGGCGATCACAGAATGTGATAAAACAGAGCGTTGATTACCTTCCGTTGTGCCGGGACCTGTCCGCATGCTGTCTGGAAACCACATCCCTGACCCCCGCCCAGGCGGCGGACCATGGCGGACTTCACGGCAAACCTGCTGGGCGTTCCCGTGGCGGGAGCCTCTTTGCCGGTGGCCGCGTTTTTCCTGCTGGGCGTCTACGGCAGGGTAATCTGGATGCTCCCGGGCGCCGCCGTCCTGGGCGTCGCTCATATCGGCGTCCACCTGTGTCATCGAAGCAAGATCGGAAAGGAATCTGACATATGAGCGAGAATATGCGTGTCCGCATCGTCCCCATGACGGCGGATCATCTGGACGCGGTGGCGGCCCTGGAGCGGATCTGCTTCTCGGACCCCTGGTCCCGGAATCTCCTGGCGGCGGAACTGGACAACGACCTCTCCGCCTTCCTGGTGGCTCTGGACGGCGGGGGAGAGGTGGCGGGCTACGCCGGGCTCCAGGTCATTCTGGACGAGGGCACCGTCACCAACATCGCCGTGCGGCCGGACTGCCGCCGGCAGGGCGTGGCAAGCCAGCTCCTCCAGGTGTTCCTGGACTTCGCCCAGGGGAACCGCCTGGCCTTCCTGACCCTGGAAGTCCGGGCCTCCAACTACGACGCCATCGCCCTCTACGGAAGCCGGGGCTTTCGCAGCGTGGGGCGGCGGAAGAACTACTACGAGCACCCCAGAGAAGACGCCATTATCATGACCCGGGAGTTTTCCGCTGTCCCGGCGAAGAGGGGAGGGGAGGCGGCCCATGAAGATTCTGGCCTTTGAGTCCACCTGCGACGAGACCGCCGCCGCGGTGGTGGAAGATGGACGGCACGTCCTTTCCGATGTGATCGCCTCCCAGGCGGATATGCACGCCCTTTACGGCGGCGTGGTGCCGGAGATCGCCTCCCGGAAGCACGTGGAGGTTATCGCCGCCCTGGCAGAGCAGGCCCTGGAGCGGGCGGGGTGTCAGCGGGCCGACATCGGCGCCGTGGCGGCGTCCTACGCCCCCGGTCTCATCGGCGCGGTGCTGGTGGGGCTGAACTTCGCCAAATCCGTGGCCTTCGGCCTGGGAGTGCCCCTGATTCCCGTCCACCATGTCCGGGGCCACATCGCCGCGGGCTACATCGCCTTTCCGGACCTGGAGCCCCCCTTTCTGGCCCTGGCCATCTCCGGCGGCAATACGCTGATTGTGGACGTGCGGGACTACACGGACATGGCGGTCCTGGGCTCCACCCGGGACGACGCGGCGGGGGAGTGCTTTGACAAGGCCGCCCGGGTGCTGGGTCTCAGCTACCCCGGCGGAAGGCCCATGGACGAGCTGGCCCGGCAGTCGCCGGGGGGCGTCTACACCCTGCCCCACGCCCATGTGGACGGCGCGCCTCTGGACATGAGTTTTTCCGGTTTGAAGACGGCGGTGGTAAACCTGGCCCACCACGCCCAGCAGGTGGGGGAGGCCCTGGACCGGGCCGCCCTGGCCCGGGACTTCACCCAGGCCGTCAGCGATACCCTGGTGCCCAGGGCCATGGAGGCCGCCCGGCAGGCGGGGCGGAAAACCCTCGTGGCCGCCGGCGGCGTGGCCGCCAACTCCTTCATCCGGGCGGATCTGGAGCGGGCCTGCCGGGAGGCGGGCTGCCGGCTGTACCTGCCGCCGTTGTCCCTGTGCGGCGATAACGGCGCCATGATCGGCGCCCAGGGGTACTACGAGTACCTGGCGGGAAACACAGCGGGCATGGAACTGAACGCCTACGCCACCCGGGACATCGGTCAGCCCCCGTCTCTCCGGCGGTAAACGGTGTATATCGAGTAAAGATTTGTGCATAGAGCCCGCCGTATTTTACAGATGAAGCACGGCGGGCTCTATGATTTTTTGAAAATGCCATTATTTTTTGTATAAAGAAGACACTCTCTATCGGAAAAGCGTGAAGCGTCGTGAGAATCTACAGGCAAATTATATTTTATGTAAACTAAAAGCAAAGTTTGAAAAATCAGAAAACTCTATTACAGACTTGTGGAAAACGTGTTAAAAACCCGTGTATCTTTTGATTCTCAATCAATACATCGCTGTGGAAAACTCCGCGGAAAATGTGAATAACTCCACGTAGAGAAAATTATGATACGCATTATGTCAATTAAAATTTTTACCGCTTTTTGAAATTTTCTGATGGGAAAGCCAAAAAAAGGGGAGATTTCGTTGAAAATTTCAGGCGAAACCCCATTGCTTTTTTCGACCGTTTTCACGGGGTGCCGTCAAAATTCCTGTAAAGATGACAAACCGCCAAAAACAAAAACGCAGGAAATCCTTCAAATATACAAACTGTATTATGCGCTTCGGCGTGAATATCTAAAACTTGACAGCTCTTTTTCGGAGGCATATAATACCTTTATCAATTGTGGACAACCGAAGGGCTGTCCGCAAAACTAAGGAGGAAGAACATGAGAGCGATGAAAAAATGGCTGGCCTCCCTGATGGCGCTGGCTCTGCTGGCCGGGATGCTGCCCGCCGCCCTGGCGGCGGAGACCACAATCTATCTGGACGGCTATCACCTTCAGGGTGAAGAAGGCGCGCCCGGGGTCTATGAGGTCAAAGAAGGCGGTCAGCTGAGCCTGAAAGGTGACCTGACCCGGACCGGCGTAGTGGAGAGCAAGGAATTTGAAGATGCCGCGGAGATCTTTGAGATTCCCGTCTACACGGCCAAGGGCTCCGTGGAGGTGACTGTGACGGACGGCTACGTTCCCGGCGAGCCCACAGAGGGCACTAATGAGGATGGGGACGTCTGGGCGAAGCTCGCTCTGGCGACTGCCGGAATTGACACGGTGACCTATGACGCGGAGAAGAAGAGCGCGGAGACGGTCAAGGAGAACGCCCTCTATTTTGAGGGCAAGATCACCTATGTTGAAGCCGACAGCGAAGAGGAAAAGACCGTGTCCCTCCAGGAGTTCTATGGAGACCCTGACATCTGGGACAAAATCGGTACTCCCCCCAACATCCACAAGGGCTCCAAGGCCGTGCTGACGGAGCCCGGCGCCTATCGTGTCTCCGCATACTATGAGGCCCTGGCCGGCGGCTGCGTGGCCTACGTCATCATCCCCGAGACCGCCGATACTGCCGATACCCCTGATACTGCCACCGTTCCCGTGGAGAAGGAGAATGAGACCACTCCCGCCGCTCCCAAGTTCACCGACGTGGCCGCCGACTCCCCCTATGCCGCCGCCATTGAGTGGGCCGTAGGCAGGGAGATCACCCTGGGCAAGACCGAGACCACCTTTGCCCCCGCCGATCCCTGCACCGTTTCTCACATCCTGACCTTCCTGTGGCGCGCCAATGGCAAGCCCGGCGCCGCGGAGGGCGCGGCCGACCGTGACTCCGCCGCCAAGTGGGCCTTGGAGAAGGAGATGATCGCCCAGGACGCCGACCTCGCCGTCACCTGCACCCGCAGCATGGCCGTAACCTTCATGTGGAAGGCCGCCGGGAGCCCCGAGGCGAAGACCGAGAAGGCCTTTACCGACGTGGCCGCCGACGCCGAGTACGCCGCCGCTGTGGCCTGGGCCGTGGAGAATGAGATCACCGCCGGCACCGGCGACGGCACCACCTTCGCCCCCGGCAATCCCTGCAACCGCGGCCAGATTGTCACCTTCCTGTTCCGTCAGCTGGCGGAGAAGGAGACGGAGCCCGCCGCTTAATCTACTTAAAATATCAACAAATGAGGACCGGGAATATCCCGGTCCTCGTTTTTCCGCATAAACTTTTTCAAACGGCGCAGACTTCCCTTGAGAACTGATGGAAAGGAAGTCATACCATGCCGGAGAGGATCGTCATCGCCCTGGGGGGCAACGCGCTGCAGTCCAAAGACAGCGGGGCCACCGCCGAGGCCCAGCTGGAAGTGGTGAAAAAGACCAGCGCCCACATCGCCCAGATCAGTCAACGGGGCTACGAGATGGCCGTGGTCCACGGAAACGGCCCCCAGGTGGGCCGCATTGTCCTGGCCAGCGAGGCCGCCAAGGACGTGGCCCCGCCCATGCCCTTTGACGTCTGCGGAGCCATGAGCCAGGGTTATATCGGCTACCATATTCAGCAGGCGCTGAAATACGCCCTCAACAGCCGGAACCGAAACTACCCCGTGGTCACCCTGGCCACCCAGGTGGTGGTGGACCGGAACGACCCCGCCTTTCAGAACCCCACCAAGCCCATCGGTGCCTTCTACACCCAGGAGGAGGCCCGGCGGCTGGAGGCGGAGCGGGGCTATACCATGCGGGAGGACGCCGGCCGGGGCTGGCGGCGGGTGGTGCCCTCCCCCCAGCCCCGGCGGATTGTGGAGATTGAGGCCATCCGGCTGCTGTGGGACCACGCCATTGTGGTGGCCTGCGGAGGCGGAGGCATCCCGGTGGTGGAAAACCCCGACGGCACCCTGGAGGGCGTGGCGGCGGTCATCGACAAGGACTTTGCCGCCGAGCTCCTGGCCGAGCAGGTGTGCGCCGACGTTCTGCTGATCCTGACGGAGGTGGAGAAGGCCGCCATCCGCTTTGGAAAGCCGGACCAGGAGGACCTGGGGCACATCAGCCTGGCGCAGGCCGCCCAATACGCCGCGGAGGGCCAGTTCGGCGTAGGCAGCATGCTGCCCAAGGTGGAGGCCGCTATGAGATTTGTCCGGGCCAATCCGGGAAAACGGGCCATTATCACAAGCCTGGACAAGGCTCTGGACGCCCTGGACGGCAAAACCGGCACAGTGGTGACCTTCGCCTGAACAGCAGACGACCCCCGCGGACATAAGTCCGCGGGGGTCGTCTTTTCACCGTTGTAAGCCCGCCGCCCCCCAAATTTGCAGGGGACTACCGCGCTGTCAGCGCACCAGCACCACCACATAGGCGGCGTAGGCCGCCAGCATCAGCGCCCCCTGCCAGCGGTAAAACCTTCCCCGCAGCAGCGGCGGCAGCACGGCCAGACAGCACAGGCCCAGGCACACCGGCATATCCAGGGCCGTGGTCTGGCTGCCCATCGCCAGCTGTCCGCCGGATACGGCAGAGCACACCGGCAGGATCATGGTCAGGTCGATGACATTGGCCCCGATGATATTGCCAACGGACATGGACGCCTCTTTTTTCGCAATGGCCGTCAGAGTAGTCACCAGCTCCGGCAGGGAGGTGCCGATGGCCACCATGGTGACGCCGATGATGCTGGAGGGCACGCCCAGCATCATCGCCAGCTCACTGCCGTAGTCGATCAGCAGCCGGGAGCCCGCCACGATGGCGGCAATCCCCGCGGCAAAGAGGCCCAGCTTCATAATCATCTGCCGGTGGGAGGTCGTGCGGCGCCTGGGGTTCGCCTCCCGGTTCTCCGCCATGCTGGAGCGGGCGTCCATGACATTGTTCCCCAGGTAGATGCCAAACACCACAAAAAGAAGCAGGCTTGGCAGCACCGGCAGCACGCCGTTCCGGCACAGCAGGAACAGCACCAGTGCGCCGGAGACCATTAAAACGGCCTTCAGGTCAAACTGCTTCCGGTTCACCGCCGAGGGGATGCACACGATGGAGATGCCCAGAATCAGCCCCAGGTTGGCGGTGACGGACCCCACAGCGTTGCCCACCGCCAGGTCCACCTCCCCCTGGAGCACGCCGGTGACGGACACCGTCAGCTCCGGCAGCGTGGTGGCCAGGGACACGATGGTGGCCCCGATGATAAACCGGGGCACGCCGGTGGCCTCCGCGATCCACACCGCGCCGTCCAAAAACCAGTCGCCGCCCTTGACGATGAGAACCAGTCCCACCAGAAACAGCAATACCGTTACCCAAATACTCATTTGCTCACACGTCCTCCGTTTTTCAAAAATAAACGAGACCCTCACTGCACACGGTGATCCAGCAGGAGATCCCCTCCCGCCGGCGCCGCGCGCAGTAAAAGTCTCGCTTTTTCAGGCGGGGCCCGGACGGTTCCAAGACCGCCGTGCTGACGAGCCCCGCCGCATCCCGAAGGACACAAGCTACTCCCTTTTACAGGACCTGTTTTCGAGAGGTATTATATGGAAATCATACCCCGTTTGTCAATAAAAACTTTGTCAGAACATGGCTGTCCCAAAAATATTGTCAGGACTTAAACGCCGGGTCAAAGCCGATGTCCTTCTCCCAGAGGGTTTTGCCCGCCCCGGCCTCTCCCGCGGGGGCAAAGCCGCAGTCTCTAAAAAAACGCTCCGCGGCGCAGCCCTCCGGCAGGGCGGCTCTCAGACGCTCCGCCCCCAGGGGCCGCCAGCGGTACACCGCCTGACCGATGAGCTGCACGCCGAAGCCCCGCCGGCGGCAGTCCCGCCGGACGCAGAGCAGGGCAATCTCCCCTGCTGCCGGACCGAACTGAATGAGCCCCACCGGTTCCTCCCCCAAATAGCCCACCAGGGCCGGCCGGGCGGGGTCAAGGGCGGGAGGCGCCTCCTCCCAGGAATCGGCGATCAGCTCCTCCAGCCGCGGGCCCTGCGCCGGCAGCTGAGGCGGCGCGAAGTACAGCCCCGGCTCCAGGCCGTTGGCCCGCCGGCGGACCTTCTCTCCCGCCAGATACTCCGGCGTCTGCAAATGGCTGTTGTCATTCTGCCAGACCACCCGGAGCGCCGCGCCGTCCCACTCCAGCAGGGAGACGGCGGTGTTGTCCCCGGTGGGGGACTTTGCGCCGGTATCCCGGAGGGAGATCCCCTGTAAATTCGCCAGCAGCAGGCGGATAACATAGCCGTGGGAGAACACCGCCACGCTCTTGCCGTCGTTCTCCGCTGCGATCTTCCGCACCGCCTCCAAGGCCCGTTCCAGCACCTGGGCGGGCGTCTCGGCGCCCTCCATGCGCCAGCGGTCCATCTGACGGCCAAACCGCTCCATCTCCTCCGGCCAGCGGCGGACGATCTCCCCCCAGGTCTTCCGCTCCCAGACGCCCACGTGGATCTCCCGCAGGTCCCGCGTCAGATGGGGCGTCAGATTCCTGGGAAGACAGATGGCGCTGGCGGTGGCCCGGGTGCGGTAGAGGTCGCTGGCGTACACTTCGTCAATTTGGACGCCCTCAAAGCGCCGCTCCAGGGCTTTCACCTGCCGCCAGCCCCGGTCTGTGAGAATGCTGTCGTCCTGCCCCTGGGCGATGCGGTACAAATTTCCCTCCGCCTCCGCATGGCGGATCAGATAGATGGTGGTCATAAACGCCTCCCGATCAATTGTTTTTTACAGGACCCAGTATACTCCCTTGGGGAGTTTTTGGCAAACGCGGAAACGGCGGTTTTTTTGCGGAAAGAGGGCCATACTATCCCCATGCCGAAAAGGAGTGACTTGATTATGAAGACATGTACCGGATTTTGGGTCGGTATGAGCGCGGGCCTGATGGCCGGCGCCGCGGTGGGGATGATGACGCCTCACGGCAGGGACTCCATGAAAACGCAGGTGGGTAAGAGTATCCACAAGCTGGGTGTCGCCGTGGACCACGCCGTGGACAACATCGTCTCTGAAATGCGCTGACGCGCCAAAAAGAAGGCGGAGGGCTTTTGCCCTCCGCCTTTTCCGCCGCTGGGGACCCCGGCGGCATCCTCCCTGAAAAAGAAATTCCCGGAATTTTTTGAATTCCGCTTGACATACCGTTCATACTGTGTATACTGTATATGTACAGTACGAACGGGAGTGATTCCATGGAGCTCATTATCCGCAATGTCACCAACCAACCCATCTACGACCAGATCTACTCCCAGATCAAGTCCCAGATCATCGCGGGGCAGCTGCGGCCAGGGGAGGCCCTGCCCTCCATCCGGAGCCTTGCCAAGGATCTGAAGATCTCCGTCATCACCACCAAGCGGGCCTATGACGAGCTGGAGGCCCAGGGCCTCATTGACACCGTGGCCGGCAAGGGCTGCTTTGTGGCGGAGAAAAACCTGGACCTGATCCGGGAGCAGCAGCTCCGGGAGCTGGAGAGCCATCTGTCCGCCGCTGCCGGCCTGGCCAGAAGCTGCGGACTGTCCCGGCGGGAGCTGGAAGAGATGCTGGTCGTCCTGCTAGAGGAGGAATGAACATGAACGCCATTGAACTGAGCCACATCCAAAAATCCTTCGGCGGCTTCGCCATCCAGGACCTGAGCCTGACGGTGCCCAGCGGCACCATCTGCGGCCTGGTGGGGGAGAACGGCGCGGGCAAGTCCACCACCATCCGCCTGGCTTTGGGGGCCCTGCGGCCCGACGGCGGCAATGCCGCCGTGCTGGGCACGGACGTCTCTTCTCCGGCCTTCACCGGAGTGAAGGAGGACGTGGGGGTGGTGCTGGACGAGGCCTATTTCCCCGAGACCCTCAACGCCCTCCAGGTGGGAAGGATTCTGGCAAGCACTTACCGCCAGTGGGAGCCGGGGACCTATGAGAGCTACTTAAGCCGCTTCGACCTGCCGGAAAAAAAGCAGTTCAAGGACTTTTCCCGGGGCATGAAGATGAAGCTGGCCATCGCCGCCGCCCTGAGCCACCGGCCCAGGCTCCTGGTGCTGGACGAGGCCACCAGCGGTCTGGACCCCATCGTCCGGGACGAGGTGCTGGAGATCTTCAACGACTTCACCCGGGAGGAGGACCACTCCATCCTCATCTCCTCCCACATCGTCAGCGACCTGGAGAAGCTGTGCGACTACATCGCCTTTCTCCACCAGGGGCGGCTGCTGTTCTGCCAGGAGAAGGACCGGCTTCTGGAGGACTACGGCGTGTTTGTGGGCACGGCGGAGCAGGCGGAGAGCCTGCTGCCGGAGGCCGTCGTCGGCCGGGAGGCCAGAGACTACGGCGGCGTCCGGGCCCTGGTGAAGCGGGGCATGGTGCCGGAGAGCATGTCTCTGGAGCGGCCCACCGTCGAAGAGATCATTTTGTTTATCGTGAAAGGGGAGAACAGAAGATGAAAGCCCTGATCCAAAAAGACGTCTATGTGCTGTGGAAGCAGATGAGGATCTTTCTCTTAGTGATGCTGGTAATTATGGTGGGCAACGGCTCTTTCGGCAGCGTGTTTGTGGTGCTCTGGTGCTCCATGCTGCCCTACACGGCCCTGGCCTATGACGAGCGGTGCAAGTGGGACCAGATGGCGGCCATGATGCCCTACTCCCCCCGGGACCTGGTGCTGAGCAAGTATGTGCTGGGCTGGCTCTGCGCCGGAGCGGCCAGCGCCATCGTCCTGGCGGTCCAGGCAATCATCCGGGTGCTGCACCTGTCCATGGCCACCGGAACCCCTCTGTCCGTTCTGATGAGCTTCTGCGCCAGCGCCAGCGTTCTGGCCGTCACGCTGCCCCTTATGATCCGTTTCAGCGTGGAGCGGGGCCGCATGGTGATGTTCCTGGTGATCTTCCTGGTCTGCGGCGCCGCCGGCGCCCTGGGGACCGTTGCCATCTCCGTGGACCAGACCGCCGGCGGCATCCAGGACCTCCTCGGGCTCTTCGTGCTCATCCTCCCCGTGGCCGCAGTGGTGCTGACCGCCGTCTCCATTCCCCTGTCCATGCGGCTTTACGCCGCCCGGCTCTGAGGAGACGCGCCATGGCAGAAGAAAAAAAGCGGGATTCCCTCACCCCTCTGGACTTTGCGGCCCTGCTGACGCTGCTGGGCCAGTCCCTGCTGCGGGGAAAGGAGAAGAGATGAAAAACGGAAACCTCTGTCCCAAGTGCGGCTCCCGGAAGATTGTGCGCATTCCCGACAACCCCCGCCGCCACGCCAGCGGGAACAACATCTACACCACCCAGGCCACGCTTCTCGGCAAGATCCCGGTCATCCGCTACGTCTGCTGCGGCTGCGGCTACACAGAAAACTGGGTGGAAACCCGCCGGGACCTGGAGAAGCTCAAAGAGACCTTCTCCTAACCCTGCCCCGTCCAAGCCCCACATCCCCGCGCCCCAGGGGCGCGTCTCCCGCCGGAAACACCGAAATCGACCCAAAGGAGGGGGGGTGTCCGCGGGGGGAACCAGGGGTTCCCCCTGCGGGATTTCAATCAACCCCGCCGCAGCGGACCCGGTTTTGCCTGCGGCAAAACCGGAGAGCTCCAGAAAAAGAGACACACCAGCTGGTGTGTCTCTTTTTCTGGAGCGGCTGATGGGAGTCGAACCCACCTATGCAGCTTGGGAAGCTGCCGTTCTACCGATGAACTACAGCCGCGTCAACGGGGTCTATTATAACAGCTCTTTTTGGAAAAAGCAAGATGAAAATTGACAGCTTTTCAATTTCACTCCGGCGGGGCCGCTTTGCGGCCCCGCCGGGACATGCGGTTATTCCTTTTCCTCCACTTCCTCCAGCCGGTCCAGGTAGGGGCTGGCGGTGCAGCTCTGCTCCGGGGCCTCCTCCTTAAACCTGGAGACGCTCAGGGTGCTCTCCTTCACGGGGCGGATGGTGCCCGCGCCGGCCACGCACCCGCCGGGGCAGGCCATGCCCTCCAGAAGGTATCCGTCCCGCTTGCCGGCCTTGGCCATGGCCAGCATTTTGCGGCAGTTCTTCAGGCCGTCGCCGTACTCAATCTTGATCTCCCGGTCCGGATCAATATGCTTGATGGCCTCCACCACGGCGGCGGCCACGCCGCCGCCCACGGCAAAGCCCCGGCCCATGCCGGTGCCCTCGTCCATGTCGTCCTCGGGATTGGCCTTGAGGGCGGCAAAGTCGATGTCCGCCGCGTCGAAAATCCCCTGGAGCTCCTCAAAGGTGAGCACATAGTCCACATCGGAGCGGATGGTGCGCCGGTTGGCCTCCAGCTTCTTGGCGGAGCAGGGCCCGATGAAGACGACCTTGACGTCGGGGTGGTCCTTTTTCACCATACGGGCGGTGATGACCATGGGGGTCAGAGCCATGGAGATATAGTCCGCAAACTCCGGGTACAGCTTCTTGGCCATGACGCTCCAGGCGGGGCAGCAGCTGGTGCCCATCCAGGGCTGCTTGGCCGGCACCTCCTCCAGGAAGTCGTGGGCCTCCTCCACGGTGCACAGGTCCGCGCCGATGGCCACCTCCACCACGTCGTAGAATCCCAGCACCTTCATGGCGGCGCTGACCTTAGCGGGGGTGGCGTTGGGGCCGAATTGGCCCACAAAGGCCGGGGCCACGCAGGCCACCACCTTCTCCCCCCGGCGGAGGGCCTGGCACAGCTGGTAGATCTGGCTCTTGTCGGCAATGGCGCCGAAGGGGCAGTTCACCAGGCACATGCCGCAGGAGACGCACTTGTCGTAGTTGATTTTGGCCCGGCCCAGCTCGTCGGACTCAATGGCGTCCATGCCGCAGGCGGCGGCGCAGGGGCGGTCGATCCGGCTGATGGCCCGGTAGGGACACTGGTTGTAGCACTTGCCGCACTTGACGCACTTGCTCTGGTCGATGTGGCAGTGCTTGTCCTTATCCAGATAGATGGCGTCTTTGGGGCAGACGTTCATGCACGGGTGCGAAATACAGCCCTGGCAGCTGTCCGTGATGCGGATCTGCTTAGGCGGGCAGGCGTTGCAGGCGTAAGGGATGATGTTTACCAGGGGATTCTGGTAGTGCTCCTGGAATTTCTCGGCCCATTGAATGTCCTCGCTGATGGGCGTGGCGTCCCCGGCGTAGCGCATATTCAGGCTCATGGCCAGGCGGACCCGCTCCTCCACAATGGCCCGCTCCAGAAACACGTCATGGCGGTGTTTGGCCACGTCGCCCTGGATCATCTTGAAGGGGATATGGTCTGCCTGGCGGGGATCGCTGCCCTCAAAGGCCAGCCGGGCAACCTCCTTGAATACGGTGCGGCGAATGTCGTCTACCGCGCTGTGAACTCCTCGCATCAATCATTCCTCCATGTTCCCCGGGCGCAGCTCCGTCCCGGAAACTCTGTATGGCGACATTATATAAAATCTCCCGCATTTTTGCAAGAGCGTCTTCCAGGAAAGGCGGGAAAACACTGGCGTTCTCCCGCCTTTCCTGGAAGCGGCGCGCACAAACACGGCGGCGCGCCCGGTACCCCGGGTCTGCGCCGCCGTGTTTGGAGAGAAAAAAGAAATGAGAGGGAGATGTCCTCCTTGGAGGATGGACTCAGCATAACCGGAAAATATGAAGAGAATCCTGAATTTCTTTGAACTTTTTGTAAATATCCCCTCCGGAGCCCGGAGCCCATTGACGAAAACGCCGGATATGCTACAATAGCCGCAGACTCTAGCCGTCGTTCTCCACGATCTCCGACACGGACTGTCCCTCTGTCAGCCACAGCAGCAAGAAGCCCAGCAGGGTGGCCGCGCCGCCGGCGTAGAGCAGCAGGGCCGACAGGCCCTCGCTGTCCGCCAGGGCCGTCAGGCACAGCGCCGCGGCGGCGCCGGCGTACGGGGCAAAGCGGCGGCGCTTGACGGCGTGATAGGCAAGGGAGGACAGGCGGTAAAACGCCAGCGTCATAAACGTCAGCGCCAAAATCTCCACATAGTACGCCTGGAGAGCCGGATTCACGGAGTCCACCCGGTAGGCCAGCACCAACCGCGCCACCATGCACACCGGCGGAACCAGCAGCAGCGCGGGGCTGGCGGTTCTGGGCCGGACTCCGGGACGGCGGCGGCAGCAGGCGACGGCGGGGAGGAGGCTCACGGCGGCGATCAGCGTCAGGGCCCCCGCCAGCGCCCTGGCCCTGGGGGTAAACGTGAGGCCGGAGGCGGAGATGACTCCGGCGGCCCAGATTACGGAGGGGCCGTCCGCGCCCCCTACGCCCGCCAGGGCGGCAGACTCTGCGGGATTCAGCAGCGCCGCGCCGGCGGCGATGTCCAGCGCGCCGGAGACGGCCATGAGAAAGACGCCGGCTACGGGCAGCGCCGCCAGGCCGGCGTTTACGGTGCGGAAGTCCTCAGGGAAGAAGGGGCCGCCCTCATCCTCCGGCGGCAGCAGCCGTGTCAGGAGGCACAGCGCCACGGCCAGCACGGCCAGAAGCGCCGCCAGGGCTATTCCCGGGGCGTTGCCGGGAATGGGCAGCCCGGTGGAGGCCTCGAAGCCGGTCTTATTTTGCAGCAGCCGCAGCACCAGGGCGGCGGCGCCCCCCGCCGCGGCGGCCAGGGGGAGCATGAGTTGTTTTTTCATCGCACAAAATCCTTTCGGACAAAAAGTCACCTGGAAGTATATCACGGTTTGGGACATTTGTCCATGGCAGGAAACAATCATTTTGCCCCTATCATGACTATAAACCCGGTCCCGGCGCATAGAGTATGGAGAGGACAGGCCTGAAAGGCCCCGGGGCCGGGCCTGTGTCAACAGGCCCCAAGAAAAGGAGGAACCCTATGAGACGAAAAAATCAGGTCCGGCAGAGCGTGGCCGTGTCGGCGGCGCTGCTGGCGGCGCTGTTTTTACTGCCGCTGCTGGTGGTGGCGCCCTTCCGCACGGCCCTCTTCGGGCGGGAGACCCCGGTGGACGAGACGGAGGACGTCCCCTTTGCCAGCGGCCAGATGGACGCGGAGGCCTCTTTGCGGGTGCTGGACGGGGATACCGTGCTGGAGATGGACCTGGGGGAGTATCTTCTGGGCGTGGTGCGGGCGGAAATGCCGGCCTCCTTTCACCAGGAGGCGTTAAAGGCCCAGGCGGTGGCGGCCCGGACGTACACGCTGTACAAACTCCAGACCGGCGGAAACCACGGCGATGCCGCCGACATCTGCACGGACCACACCTGCTGCCAGGCCTACATCGGCGAGGCGCAGGCCAGGGCCAACTGGGGAGAGGACGCGGACGTCTGCGAGGGGAAGATCCGGGAGGCCGTCACCGCCACCGACGGGCAGGTGATCCTCTACGGCGGCGTGCCCGTCCTAGCGGTGTTCCACTCCTCCTCGGCGGGGCTCACCCGGGCGGCGGGTGAGGTGTGGCTCAGCGACCTGCCCTATCTCCAGGCCGTCTCCTCCCCGGAGACAGCGGAGCGCGTCCCCAACTATTACAGCCGGGTGGATTTTTCCCAGGAGGAGCTGCGGCAGAAGCTCCTGGCCGCCTTCCCGGAGGCAGACCTCCGCGGCGGTATGGAGGCCTGGCTCAGCGACGCCCAACGGGACACCGCCGGCAGCGTCTCCACCCTCTCCGTAGGCGGTGTGACGGTGAAGGGCGCCTCCCTGCGCGCGGCCCTGGGGCTCCGCTCCGCCTGCTTCACCTGGGAGGCTCAGGAGGGAACGCTGGCATTTTTCGTCACCGGCTACGGCCATGGCGTTGGCATGAGCCAGTACGGCGCCAACGCCATGGCGGAAAACGGGGCGGGGTACCGGGAGATTCTGACTCACTATTACACCGGCGTCACCGTGGACCCGTATCCGGCCGCGGACTTTACAAATCGCCATGAATCATGATATAATAAATTGATTTGTTCAAAATTTGAGAGGGGGCGGGGGCTATGAAAAAAAGAGCGGCGGCACTGGCCCTGTGTCTTGCCCTGGCCCTGTGCCTTACCCCCCTGACGGCGGAGGCCGCAGGCAGCGTGTATATCACCGCGGCGGGCAACGACATCCTTCCCCTGGACGACGCCACCATGCCCTTCTGGTCCGAGGGATACCTGTACGTGGCCAGCTCCATCTTCACCGGGCAGGTGAACAAGGCCCTGGGGGTAGCCTACCTCCCCGGCAGCGTCTCCAATCCCAACCTGTGCATCCTGTACGCGGGCAACCGCTCTTTGATGTTTGACCTCAACGGCAACTTTGCCCGGGACACCGACGGCAATATCACCTTCCGGGGGGCCATCCGGCGGGGCGGGGAGATCTTTGTCCCGGCGTCGCTGGTGGCGGAGTTCTTCCACCTGGAGTACTCCGTGACGCCCTTGTCCATCGACACCTCCGGCGAGTCCAGCTACGGCGCCCTGGTCTGGCTCCGGCAGCCCAATTTCGGCCTGTCGGAAAAGGACTTTATCAACGCCGCCTTCAGTCAGATCGCCATGCGGTATGAGCAGTACCTGCAGGAACAGCGGCCGGACAGCAGCGGCACAGAGAATATCCCCCAGGGCGTCCACCTCCCCGCGGAGAGCGGAAAAAGCGTGTATCTCTGCCTGCGGGCGGGAAACGGCGCCGCCGCGCAGCTGGACGCCCTGGACGCCTACGGCGCTCAGGCGGCTTTCTTCTGCTCTCCGGAATTCCTGGAAAACCAGGGAGACCTCCTCCGCCGGATGACCGCCACAGGGCACGCCGTGGGCCTGCTGGTGGACGCCGCCGACCCGGATCGGACGGTGGCGGAGCAGCTGGAGGACGGAAACGCCCTCCTGGCCCATGCCACCATGGGGAAGACCCGCTTGGCCAGCATCGAAAACGGGGGCGAGCATCACCGGCGGGAGGCGCGGGAGGCCGGCTTTTCCTGCCTGGAGGCGGACCTGGACCGCTCGGACAGCGGCCTGCGGGACGGCGCCCAGGCCGAGGACCTCCTCCGGCAGATCTCCGCCCAGCGGGGCGACGTGCGGATCTGGCTGGGGAACACGGCCGGCGCCGCGGGACTGCGGGCGTTTCTCGCCGCCGCCCAGGCGGAGAACCGCTGCCTGGCCCTGACGGAGACGCTGGCCTGAACGCCTGTGAAAGCGCCTTTAATCTCCGGGTAAATCCGCGCATATTGATGAAATCACAGCTTCCTTAACAGAAAATTCAACACCCCGGGACAGAAACCGGTATAATAAGGGAAAGATACTGAATTGGAGGGAGCGCCATGGGACGCAATATCCTGGTAGTGGAGGACGACCGCAACATCTCCGACCTGATCCACATGTATCTGGTGAAGGAGGGCTTTGACGTCCGCATCGCCGGCGACGGCGGGCGGGCCATTGAGGAGTTCCAGCGGGAGACGCCGGACCTGATCCTGCTGGACATCATGCTGCCGGTGATGGACGGCTGGTCCGTCACGGCCAAGGTCCGGGAGACCAGCAAGGTGCCCATCATCATGCTCACCGCCAAGAGCGAGGTTTTTGACCGCATTCAGGGCTTGGAGATGGGAGCCGACGATTACATTGTCAAGCCATTTGAGATGAAGGAGCTCATCGCCCGGATCAACGCCGTGCTGCGGCGGACGGAAATTCCCAACGACACCAGCAAGCGGCTGACCTTCGACAAGCTGGTGGTGGATCTGGACTCCTACGAACTGATTGTGGACGGAAAGAAGATCGACACGCCCCCCAAGGAGCTGGAACTTCTGTACCACTTGGCCTCCACGCCCAACCGGGTCTACACCCGCAACCAGCTGCTGGACGAGGTGTGGGGCTTTGACTACTTCGGCGACAGCCGCACGGTAGATGTCCACATCAAGCGGCTGCGGGAGAAGGTGGAGAATATCTCCGACCACTGGGCGCTGAAGACCGTGTGGGGCGTAGGTTATAAATTTGAGGTTACGGCCGCCAAGCAGGCGGAAAAGCCGTGAGCCGCTTCCGGGGGCACTTCCAGGGCCTGTACTGGCGGCAGCTGCTGGCCATGGTCAGCATGGTGCTGCTGACGCTGTTCCTGCTGGGCGCGTCCTTCTTCTCCCTGAGTTACAACTACGCCAGAAATCAGGAGCGGGACGAGCTCAGGCAGCGGGTCCAGATGGTGGCCCGGCTGGCCGCCGGGTACCTGGAGAACGACCCCTCCTATGACCGGGAGGACTTCCGTCAGCTGGCGATGGTGGCCGCCAACGTCTCCGACGTGGAGTTTCTCATCTGCGATACGGCGGGCCACGTGCTTCTCTCCACCGACAAAGCCCTGGAGGGCCGGGTGATCACCATGCCGGAGAAGATGGTTCAAACCGTGCTGGAGGAGGGTCTCTGCGCCCAGCGGGACGACCTGGGCGGGCTGTACACCGGCAAGCGGTTTATTTTGGGCGTGCCCGCCCTGTCCAGCGACGGGCTGGTCACCGCCGGCATGGCCTTCGCCGTGTCCACCAACGCCTCTTTGAACGCCATGTGGCAGGGCTTTATCGGCCTCTTCTTTATGACCGCCTTTGTGGTGCTGATGGTGGCGTTTATGGCCTCCTCCGTCACCGCCATGCGGCAGATTCAGCCCATCCGGGAGATGGTGCAGGCCACCCGGCAGTACGCCGCGGGGGACTTTGACGTCCGGGTAAACGACTATGGCCAGGTGGACGAGATCGGCGAGCTGGCCGCCTCCTTTAACCACATGGCGGAGTCCCTCCAGCAGACGGAGCGCCAGCGTCAGGAGTTCATCGCCAACATCTCCCACGAGCTGAAAACCCCCATGACCACCATCGCCGGCTATACCGACGGCATTCTGGACGGCACCATCCCCCCTCAGAACGAGCGGCAGTACCTCCAGATCATCTCCGACGAGAGCCGCCGCCTCAGCCGCATGGTGCGCCGGATGCTGGACGTGAGCCAGCTCCAGGTGATGGACCCCCTGCGAAACGGGGGGCACTTCGACCTCTGCGAGAGCATGCGCCGGGTGCTGATCTCCATGGAGCGGAAGATCACAAACCGGCACCTGGACGTGGAGGCGGACATCCCCGAGGAGCCCATTCTGGTTCTGGGGGATAACGACATGATTACCCAGGTGATTTACAACCTCCTGGAAAACGCCGCCAAGTTCGCCACCGCCGGGTCCACGCTGTACCTGGGGGTCTCCCTTTTGGACGGCAAGGCCCGGGTAACCGTGCGCAACGTGGGCGACACCATTCCCGCGGAGGAGCTGCCGCTGCTGTTTGAGCGGTTTCACAAGAGCGACAAGTCCCGCAGCAAGGACAAGGACGGCGTAGGGCTGGGGCTCTACATCGTCAAGACCATTCTGGAGCAGCACAAGGAAAAAATCAATGTGACCAGTGAGGACGGCGTGACGACCTTCTCCTTCTCCCTGGCCGCGGAATGAGGTTCCATGGAAGAACAGGAATTGACCCGCCTGCCCAACGAGGTGGTGGAGAGCTACCGCCAGCCCCCGCCGGGGGAGGTGGTGGAGACATACACCCGTCCCCTGCCGGGAACTCCCGGCAAGCCGGTCCCGCCGCCGCCTGTCCGGCGGCGCTCCAAGAGGGGACTGTGGATCTTCTTAGGCTGTTTTGCCCTGGCGACATCCCTGGCGGCGGCCGCCTTCTTTTGGGACCCGCCCGCCTCCCGGCACACCCGGCCGGACCCCTTTGACTACGATTTTCGGGACCCCGGAGAGAGCGGCGGTCCCCAGGAGATCACCATTCCCCTCTGCCCCACGGGTCAGGGCGTCTCCCTGCCGCTGGAGCGGGAGCACGGCAGCTCCCTCACCGCCCAGGAGGTCTACCGGAAGGTGAACCCGGCGGTGGTGGTGGTGCTGGCCGACCTGGGGGACGGCTCGGCCTCCGTGGGCACCGGCGTGCTCTTCACCCAGGATGGGTATCTCATCACAAACTACCACGTGGTGGAGGGCGGACAGGCGTGCACCGTGGCTCTGGACAACGGACGGGGCTACGAGGCGAAATACGTGGCCGGGGACGCGGACAGCGATCTTGCGGTATTGAAGGTGGAGGGGCTGGACCTGCCCGCCGCCGTCTTCGGCGACTCCGATCTTCTCACCGTGGGGGACAAAGTGTACGCCATCGGCAACCCCCTGGGAGTGGAGCTGCGGGGAACCCTCACCGACGGCATCGTCTCCGCCATTGACCGGGACGTGGAGGTGGAGGGCCGCACCATGACGCTGCTTCAAACCAACGCGGCGCTGAATTCCGGCAACTCCGGCGGTCCCCTTATCAACGAGTACGGACAGGTGGTGGGCATCAACACCATCAAGATGACCTCCCGCTACTCCAGCGTCGAGGGCCTGGGCTTTGCCATCCCCACGGCCTATATGGAGCGGATTATCAACGACCTTCTGACCTTCGGCAGCCTTCAGCCGGAACCGGTGCTGGGCGTCACCGTCATTCAGATGGCAACGCAGGTGGAACCGGATCTCTGGGGCATTCAGGTGCAGTCGGTGACCCGGAACTCCCCCGCGGACAAGGCGGGCGTGCAGGAGGGGGACTACGTGCTCACCGCCGGCGGACGGAACATCACCTCCAGCCAGGACCTGCTGCGCGTCCGCCGCCAGCACCACCTGGGCGACCAGCTGCCTATGACGCTGTGGCGGTATGGAGAGATCATCGAGGTGACGCTGTCCCTGACGGAACCGGCGGCATGACAGAGAAAAAGCCCCCCGCCGCGGGGCGCGAAAGGAGAGACGCCATGGACCGGACAACTCCCTGGCTGGACTGGGCGGTAGAGCTCCAGGCCATGGCCCAGGCGGGCCTTTACTACGGAACAGACCCCTATGGACGGGAGCGGTATGAGCGCATCCGCGCCATCGCCGCGGAGATGGTGAGCTTCCAGGCGGACATTCCTCTGGAAAAGACCCGGGACCTCTTCTGCTGCGAGACGGGCTACCAGACCCCCAAGCTGGACACCCGGGCCGCCATCTTCCAGGATGAAAAAATCCTGCTGGTCCGGGAGAACGACGGCAGGTGGTCCCTGCCCGGGGGCTGGGTGGACGTGAACGTCTCCGTCAAGGAGAACACCGTCAAAGAGGTGCGGGAGGAGGCGGGCCTGGAGGTGACGGCGGATACCGTCATCGCCGTGCAGGACCGGGAGAAGCACAACCGCCCCCGCTACGCCTGGAAGGTCTGCAAGATCTTCGTCCTGTGCTCCCTGGTGGGCGGACACTTCACCCCCAACATCGAGACCACGGAGAGCGCCTATTTCGCCCTGGAGGACCTGCCGCCCCTGGCGGAGCAGAAGAACACCCGGGAACAGATCGAGATGTGTTTCGCCGCATACCACGATAAAAACTGGAAAACGCTGATGGATTGACCATCAGCGTTTTCCACAATTGGGCGGCAGTCCCCGGGACTTATTTGATCTCCGGCAGGCTGGCGGCGGCCATGGACTGGCCCACCCGCCGGAACTTCTCGTCGGGCAGCTCGGGGAGCATCTTCCCCGTCAGCTCCGGGTACTCGTCCGCCAGCACCCTTTTGGCGGTGTCCAGAATCAGGTCGCCGCCCTTGCCGCTCATGACCCGGCCCAGCAGCAGCACGTGGCGGCAGCCGTAGAGCTCGTAGTAGTAGGCCAGGGTATGGCCCAGGTACACGCCGATGGACTCATACACCTTGGCGGCCCGGGGATCGTCCTCCGCCATCAGCTTTTGAACCACTTTCAGCTTCTCCGCCGGGCTCAGGCTCTCCTCCAGCTCAATGCCCGCCCGGGGGGCCAGCTTGATGACGCCGTCCTGGGAGAAGTACTTCACGCCGCAGCCGATGTCGCCGCTCCACTCGTCCCGCATGGCGTCGGGCTGGGCGTCCACGGGCACGAAGGCCAGCTCGTTGAGCCAGCCGGTGATCCGCCCCTCCTCATCCACGTAGCCCACCGCCTCGCTGGTGCCCATGGCGATGCCCAGCACGCTGTTGTCGCTGAGACTCATGGCCCCGGCCAGGGCGGACACGTCGCCGTCGTTGATGACGCAGTAGGGCACGTCGCCGAAGGTGTCGGTGATGGCCCGGATGTAGATGTCCTTGACCTTCTCGTCGTAGATCTCCTTGGGGACCTTCAGGAACAGGGAGGCGTTCATGGTCCGGTTGTTGATGAACACGCCGGCGGAGGAGACGCCCACGGCGTCCACCCGGGGCATGTGCTCCGCGGCGGATTTCAGCGCCGCCACAATGCCGTCATAGTGGTAGTCCGGGTCGGCGTTGATCTTGGGGAACCACACCACCTCCTCGGAGTACACCGTCTCCCCGTCGATGACGGCGGACACCTTCCGGTCGGACCCGCCGGCGTCAAAGCCGATGCGGCAGCCTCCCAGGTGGCCGCCGATGGCCTTGGGGTCGTCCTTCGGCTGGGGGATCTCGTCCACCAGCACCACCTCGAAGGGGTGCTCAAAGACGTTTGCCATGTAATCCCAGTCGAACTCCTGCTGCCCCTTGGCGCAGTACACCGATTTCAGGTAGTCGCAGGTCCCCTGGTCGCCGCTGACATAGATCTTGAAGCCGCCTTTCATCCACAGGATGGTCTTTACAATCCGCTCGATGTAGTAGTGGTCCGCCTCCGCCATCTCGGGGGTGCCGTGGATGAACGTGCGGCAGGAGGCCATCTGGCCGCCGGCCCGCTCCACGGCGATGCCCACCGGCTTCTTCGCCCCCGCCAGGAAGGCGCGGTTAAACCGCATCAGGGGCATAAACTCCGGGTCCAGAACAGGGACGTTTTTCAGCTCCACGCTGATGCCAAATCGGTTCATAGCGTATCTCCTTCATCCAACAAATTCACAAGCAGAACAAGTATGACTTATTATATCATGAATTTCCACAAGATTCAATTTAAGATCGTCCGCAAATCTGTAAATTTGTACCACGGCCCCGGCTTTTTTTATCGGACAGCGGCAGATTCCCCCAACTTCGTAAATTCTCTTGTTGTAAAGGGCACAATATGGTATAATATCCGCAAAAGCGGCCGCTATATTTGATTTGATCCATCCCTTTCGCCCCCCTCGGCGCGTCACGCACACCGGGGAACTCCGCCGGCACAGGGGCGTCTTAAAGCAGCACCGATGCCTCTGTCCGCCCACCGGCCGCTTGAAAGCGGAGAAGGCGCGCTGTTTTCGGCAATCTCAATCGTACAATCGCGGTTACATCCTGATTGGCGGCCCCTATCCGGTCAAACCCAGCCCGCGGATGAAATCGCAGGACAAACAGGAGGAATCTCTCTATATGGAAATGGATTGGAGACAGAGGCGGACCGTTACGGTTCTCACCGCCGTTTTACTGACCCTGCTGGCGGCGGTGCTGATCGTTCTGGGCATCCGGTACCGGGAGAACCGGCAGGAGGCGCCGGAGGAGGGGGAGCCCCTGGCGGCGGCCTCCATGACCGTGGAGGGCTACTCCGCCCTGGTGTACAGCAACGGCAGCACCACGCTGTCCTTCACCGTGGAGGAGGACGGCGCCTGGGCCTGGGAGAATGACCGGGCCTTCCCCCTGCGGCAGGAGACCATCAACTCCATTCTGGCCCTGCTGATCAACTGGCGTCCCCAGCAGACCCTGGCCGCGGAGGAGGACCTGAGCGCCTACGGCCTGGACGAACCCACCGGCTTTCTGACCCTCACCGGGGCGGACGGCTCCGTCCGGGCGCTGTCCTTCGGCAAAACCACCACCGACGGCGCCAGCCGCTACGTGATGGAGCAGAGCGACCCCTCCAAAGTCTACATCATTCCGGATACGCTGTTCACCCAGATGAGCATCCCCATCTACGACATGTGCGACGTGCCCCTTCTGCCGCTGCTGGAGGAGTCCTCCATCCGCTCCATCCTCATTCGGGGTTCGGAGAGCGAGGACGGCGCTCCCGCCCTGGTTACCATCCTCACCACCGCCAAGCGCAGCGGCGAGGACGGCCCTGTCACCTGGCTCCAGGGCAGCGAGAACGTCACCGCCAACGAGACCGTCCGGGCCCTTCTGGAGGATCTTCGGGCCCTGGTCTTCACCAAGTGCGTGGATTACGACCCCTCCGACGAGGCCCTGACCATCTGCGGCTTTGACGCGCCTCCTGCCGTCCTCACCGTCAACTACACCACGGACACCGGCGTGGACGAGAGTCTGTCCCTGACCATCGGCGCCCCGATGCTGGACGGCTCCGGCCGCTATGTCCGCCTGGGAGACAGCACCACCGTCTACGCCCTGCCCACCGCCGCTCTGGACCCCCTGATGCGGGTGGCCGCTAACGGGCTGGACGTCACCTGACGACACAAAAAGGAGGAGCCCCATGCGTGTACTGGTGGTTGAAGACGAGGTTCGGCTGGCCGATACCCTCCGGGACCTGCTGGAGATGGACGGCTGCGCCGCCGACGTGTGCCACGACGGAGAGTCCGGGCTGGACAACGCCCTCAGCGGCATCTACGATGTGGTGGTGCTGGATGGAATGCTGCCCCGGATGGACGGCCTCACGGTGCTGCGCCGCCTGCGGGAATCCAACTGTGCCGTGCCGGTGCTGATGCTCACCGCCCGGTCGGAGCTCTCGGACCGGGTGGCGGGGCTGGACGGCGGCGCGGACTACTACCTGACCAAGCCCTTTGAGCCCAAGGAACTCCTGGCCTGCGTCCGGGCCCTGGCCCGGCGGCAGCCGGAGCTCCGCGGTGAGGACGCCCTGTCCTGCGGCGACCTCCGGCTGGAGAAAAGCTCCTTCACCCTCATCTGTGGAGAGCGGTCCGTCCGCCTCAGCCGCAAGGAGTTTGACATGATGGAGCTTCTGATACTGAACCGGCGGCAGATTCTCACCAAGGAGAGCCTGCTGCTGAAAATCTGGGGCTACGAGTCCGAGGCGGAGGACAACAATGTGGAGGTCTATATCTCCTTTCTGCGGAAAAAACTGACCCATCTCCACTCCCAGGTGAAGATCAAGACCATCCGCATGGTGGGATACTGTCTGGAGGGCGGCGGAGGTTGACTCCCCGCCCCTCTTTATCTATTGAAGCGGAAAGGGGAGTGCTCCCTTGATCCAAAAACTGCGCCTCAAATTCGTGGCCATCTGCATGGCCCTGGTCGCCGCTATTTTGGCGGCGGTCTTCTTCTCCGTGTACTTTGCCATGCAGCGCAATATTGAGGACCTGAGCCGCCAGCTCCTCTACCGGGTGATCCAGCAGGAGGACCCCCGCCGCCCGGAGATCGCCATCTCCCTGGACCGGGACCGGGTGGTGTACCTGCCCTACTTCACCGTCAATGTCTGGGGGTCTACCGCCTACGTCACCGGCGGCACCTACCGCGACCTGGAGAACACGGAGGAGCTGGCCGCCATCCTCTCCGACTGCCTCAGCCAGAACCGGCAGGAGGGAACGGTGGAGAACTACCACCTGCGCTACCTGCGGCGGAGCAACGGCCTCTATGAGAAGCTGGCCTTCGTGGATATGTCCATGGAGCGGGCCATGCTCCGGGAGATGATGGCCAGCTATCTCTTTATCGGCGGGGCGGCGCTGCTGCTGCTGCTGGCGGCGGCGGTGCTGCTGTCCTGGTGGGCCACACGGCCGGTGGAACAGGCCTGGCGCCAGCAGCGCCAGTTCCTCTCCGACGCCTCTCACGAGCTGAAAACGCCTCTGACCGTCATCCTCTCCAACGCGGAAATGCTGGATACCGCCTCCCTGGAGGACCGCCCCGCCCGATGGGCGGACAACATCCGCTCCGAGGCGCGGCGGATGAAAACCCTGGTGGAGGAGATGCTGACCCTGGCCCGGGCGGACAGCATGGCGCCCGCCGCCGTCTTTGGCCAGGCCTCCCTCTCCGAGGCGGCGGAGGACTGTGCCCTGGCCTTTGATCCCGTGGCCTTTGAGGCTGGAAAGCCCCTGGAGTACTGCCTGGCGGAAAACATCTGCGTACTGGGTGACGGGGAGAAGCTGCGGCGGCTGGTGTCCATCCTGCTGGACAACGCCATTAAATACGGTGCGCCCGGCGGCACGGTGACTTTGACCCTGGAGCGGCGGGAGCGGCAGGCGGTGCTCACTGTCTCCAACCCCGGGGAGATTCCGGAGGAGGAGCTGCCGCGGCTCTTCCAGCGGTTCTACCGGGCCGACGTCTCCCGGGGGGAGCAGTCCGGCTTCGGTCTGGGGCTCAGCATCGCCGATGCCATCGCCCGGGAACACAAGGGTGCCCTCCGGGCCGAGAGCGGCGGAGGTCTCACCCGGTTTGTGTTTCTCCTGCCGCTGAAACGGTAGACCTCCTAGAGTCTGTTTTAAAACCGTCAAATCGCCGTCTTAGGGTGCCTTTTTCCGCCGGGGCCGCGTTGATTTGACTTGAAATCCGCCAGGATTCCCGCGTCAAATCGCCTTGCCCGACAGAAAAATCTGCTCCAATCCGGCATTCCACCGGTTTTAAAACAGACTCTAACCACCGAAGACAGCGGACCGCCCAGCTGGGCGGTCCGTTTTTCACTTTCTGCCAAGCTTTTTGAAGAAATTTTCCCTCCCACACCGTTATATCTCTTGACAACGGCGCGTGTCTGCGCTATTGTATGATTGTACTAGATTTATAATACAAAAAGGAGCGGGAGTATCATGAGACATGCAAAAGACTTCCTGCGGCGGGGCGCCGCGTCACTGCTGGCGGCGGCGGTGCTGTGCGCCGTCTCCCTGGCGGCAGAGCCGGAGAAATCCCAGGCGGAGCGGCGGCGGGAGGACCTGGAGTTCCTCTACCAGACCGTGCTGGTGGAAAACCACCCAAATGCCTTCGCCAACGCGCCGGAATCGGAATTTCTGGCCCTGAAAAAGGATATTGAATCCCGGCTGGAGACGGAGAGCGATATGGAATTTCTCCTGGACCTCCAGCGCCTGACATCCCTGGTGGGGGACTCCCACACCACTCTCTCCATAGGCAGCGCGGCGGCGTTTCGCCTCTATCCCTTCGCCCTGGTCCGGCGGGGGGAGAACTGGCACCTCTCCGCCGTCTCCTCGGAAAATGAAAAGCTCCTCTGCCAGGAGGTCACGAAACTGGCGGGAAAACCCATGGCGGAGGTCATTGACGCCTTCGGCACGCTGTTCTCCTCTGATAATCCGATCCATCTCCGGCGGAACTTCCGCCAGTCCTGCAATGTGGCCGATATTTATGAATACCTGGGCCTGGTGGAGGCCGGGAACCCCCTGGCCGTCACCCTGAAAAGCGGAAAAACACTGTCTCTGGCGCCCGTGGAGATGACGGCCATGGACCAGACAGAGTTTGCCCGCCTGTCGGACCGCCTTGCCAAAGCTCCCGCCACCGCGGCGGCGGACGCCTACTATTTCGCCAAGGCCCTGGACAAGCGCACATACTACATCCAGTACAACACCTGTCAGGAGGCGGAGGACCTGCCCATGGCGGACTTCGCCGCCGCCGTGGCAAAGGACCTGGCCTCGGGCGATTATCACCGTGTGCTGCTGGACCTGCGGAACAACGGCGGCGGCTCCGACGGCGTTATCTGGCCTCTGCTGGAGGTATTGCGGAGGGAGATGGACCAGGGCGTGAATCTGGTGGGGCTCATCGGCGAGCGGACCTTCTCCTCCGCTCTCATCAACGCCGTGGAGATTCAGGAGATGGGCGGCGTGCTGGCGGGAGAGCCCGCCGGGGGCAGCGTGTGCCACTTCGGAGCGGTGCGGGGCTTCTCCCTGCCCAATTCCGGCGTCCGGGGCCAGCTCTCCAGCAAGTACATCGACCTGAACACCCTGCTGGACGCCGGCGCAGGCCGGGGCGTAATCGCTCTGGAGCCGGACGTGTCCATCCCCCAGACCATGGCGGACACTCTGGCGGGGAGGGACACCGCCGTGGAGTGGCTGCTGTCCCATCCGGAGAATCCGGCACAGAGGGACTACCCAGACGCGCCCCTGACCCGGGGCCGCTTCATCGCCCAGCTCTGGGAGGCCCTGGGAAGTCCCGCCGCAGAATCCGGGGCGGAGCCGCCCTTCGCCGACAGCTTCGGCATTGAGTGGTTTCTGCCCGCCCTGGCCTGGGCAAAAGAGGCAGGCGTGGCCAAAGGCGCCGCGGACGGTTCCTTCTCTGCCGCCCGCCCCATCACCTGGCAGGAGGCGGCAGTATTCCTCAGCCGGGCGGCGGAGGCTATGGAGATCTCCCTGCCGGACCCGGCGGCAGGCCGCGTGGGGCCTCTTCCGGCGGCCCTGGCCCAGAGCCGGGGACAGGACGTCCTGCAAAAGGTGTGGGACGCCGGTCTCCTCCAGCCCTCCAACCCGGACTACGCCAAGGGACTTACCCGTTCCCAGGGCGCGGAGCTGGCGGCAACGCTGGCAAAGCTCTCTCAATGACATACGGCGCCGCCTGTCCCGCAGCTGGGACAGGCGGCGTTTTTCCCCGCTCTTCGCTCATTTAACCGGACCATTGCCTGAACTGCCGGTTTTTCCGGGGGAATGGTCCTATCAATTGGAGGTTTTTGTCCTATTCAGCAGAATGGAGATCATGTTATAATCCCTCCAGTACACAAGGAGGAATGTCCCATGTTACATCTCTTGCTGGCAGTCATCTACATCTCCTTCATCAGCCTGGGCCTGCCCGACGCCCTGCTGGGAGCGGCCTGGCCCTCCATTTACGGCCCCTTTGGCGTACCGGTGTCCTACGCGGGGCTGATCTCCATGATCATCGCCCTGGGCACCGTCGTCTCCAGCCTTCAGAGCGACCGCCTGACCCGGCGCTTTGGCACCGGCCTGGTGACGGCCGCCAGTGTGGCCCTTACCGCCGCGGCACTGCTAGGCTTCTCCCTCAGCGGCTCCTTCCCGGCGCTGTGTCTGTGGGCCGTCCCCTATGGCCTGGGGGCCGGCAGCGTGGACGCCTCCCTGAATAACTACGTGGCCCTCCACTATGCCAGCCGCCACATGAGCTGGCTCCACTGCATGTGGGGAATCGGCGCCTCCATCGGGCCATACATCATGGGTGCGGCCCTCACCGGCGGCTGCGGCTGGCACATGGGCTACCGGGCCGTCGCCATCTTGCAGATCACCCTCACCGCCGTGCTGCTTTTGAGCCTGCCCCTTTGGAGGCGGCGGAGGGAATCCGGCGGCGGACCGGAGAACAGCGCGCCGGACCGTCCCCTCTCTTTGGGGGAGGTCCTTCGCCTCCCGGGCGCGCCGGAGGTTATGACCGCCTTTTTCTGCTACTGCGCCATTGAGCAGACTGTTGGCCTGTGGGCCAGCAGCTACCTGGTGCTGCACCTGGGTCTCTCCTCCGAGGCGGCGGCGGGCTTCGCCAGCCTGTTTTTCCTGGGCGTTACAATCGGACGGGGGGCCAGCGGTTTTTTGACCCTGCGGCTCAGCGACGTTCAGATGGTCCGCCTGGGGCTGGCCATTCTGGCGGCGGGCCTGACGGTCCTGCTGCTGTCCCTCGGAGACAGTCCCGTCCTGGGGGAGCGGGCCGCTTTAACAGGGCTGCTGCTGGCGGGCCTGGGCTGCGCCCCGGTTTATCCCTGTCTGATTCACTCCACGCCGGCCCACTTTGGGACGGAGCGGTCTCAGGCGGTCATCGGCGTACAGATGGCCAGCGCGTATATAGGCACCTGCCTGATGCCCTTTCTCTTCGGACTGGCGGCAAACCGCCTCAGCGTGGCGCTGTTTCCCGTTTATCTCACGGCGCTGCTGCTGGTGATGGCGGCGGCGCACCGGCGGTTGGTCCGAATTTCCCGGTCCGCGGCAGGCGGCCGCTGATTTTCGCGGCATCCGCGCCGCGGACCCGGGAACGGGAGGGACGGTTACTCCAAGCTCTCCAGCTCCGCCCTCCAAAGCGCCCAGCTGGCGTCACTGGGCATCCGCCAATCCCCCCGGGGGGAGAGGGCCACGGACCCCACCTTTGGCCCGTCTGGCAGGCAATTCCGCTTGAACTGCTGGGAGAAGAACCGCCGGTAAAACACCTTCATCCACTTTAAGATCACATCCCGGCTATAGCGCTTTTCCAGGGCGTACAGCGCCAGACGGTAGATCTTGGCGGGGGAGAAGCCCCACCGGAGCATATAGTACAGGAAGAAGTCGTGGAGCTCGTAGGGCCCCACCAGGTCCTCCGTCCGCTGGCTGATCTTCCCCTGGACGGCGGGCAGCAGCTCCGGGGAGACGGGGGTGTCCAGAATGTCCTCCAGCACATCGTGGAGGGCCTCGTCCTTCTCCGCGTTGTCCCGGGCCAGGTGGGCCACCAGATGCCGCACCAGGGTCTTGGGAATGGAGGCGTTGACGGCGTACATGCTCATGTGGTCTCCGTTGTAGGTGCACCAGCCCAGGGCCAGTTCACTGAGGTCCCCGGTGCCGATGACCAGGCCCCCGGTCTGGTTGGCGATGTCCATCAGCACTTGGGTGCGCTCCCGGGCCTGGGCGTTTTCATAGGTGACGTCATGGTTCTCCATGTCCTGGCCGATGTCCCGGAAGTGGCTGCGGACGCTGGCGGCGATGTCCACGGTCTTCAAAACCGTCCCCAGCTTCTCCGCCAGGATAACCGCGTTGTTCCGGGTGCGGTCCGTGGTGCCGAAGCACGGCATGGTGACGGCGATGATGTCCGTCATGGGCCGGTCCAGCATCTTCATGGCAAGGCCTGTAATCAGCACCGCCAGGGTGGAGTCCAGCCCGCCGGAGAGGCCCACCACGGCGGTTTTCGCCCCGGTGTGCTCCAGCCGCTGCTTAAGGCCCAGGGAGGCGATCAGCAGAATCTCCCGGCACCGGGCGTCCCGGTCCTCTTTTCCCTGGGGGACGAAGGGCATGGGGGAGGCGTAGCGGGTGAGCTTCGTCTTCTCCTCCTGCAAAAAGAATATCGTGTAATCCCGCCGCCGGCTGCCCGGCTCAGGCGTAAGGGCCTGGGTGCGGCGGCGCTCGCAGGCGAGGCGCTGCACGTCGATCTCCGAGATCAGCAGCCCGCCGTCAAACCGGCGCTCCGCCAGGATGCTCCCGTTTTCCGCGATCAGCTGATGGGCGCCAAACACCATGTCGGAGGTGGACTCACCCTCTCCGGCGCTGGTGTACAGATAGCCGCACTGGAGCTTCGCGGACTGGGTCGCCGCCAGCTGGCGGCGGTAGGCGGCCTTTCCCAAAACCTCGTCGCTGGCGGAGAGATTGCCGATTATGGCGGCTCCGGACCGGGCCATCTCCACCGACGGGGAATCCGGGGACCAGAGGTCCTCACAGATTTCAAATCCCAATGTCAGCCCCGGAATATTCTGACAGACGAAGATCTGTCCGGCGGCGAAGGCCACGGAAGTCTGTCCGCAGAGGTCCACATACTCCGCCTCTTCCGGGGCGGGGGAGAACCACCGCCTCTCGTAGAACTCGCCGTAGTTGGGCAGGTGCGTCTTGGGAACCAGGCCCAAAATCTGTCCCTTCTGTATCACCGCCGCGCAGTTGTACAGCCGGTCTTTCACCCGCAGGGGCAGGCCCACCGCCGTCACCACCTCCAGATTCCGGGTGGCCTCCAGCACGGTGGAGAGGGCCTGCTCCGCCCCCCGCAGCAGGGAGTTCTGGTAAAACAGGTCGCCGCAGGTGTAGCCCGTCAATCCCAGCTCCGGCAGCACCAGCACCTTGACCCCGGCCTTCTCCGCCGCCCGCATCATGAGGAATGTCTGCTCCGCGTTATAGTCGCAGTCCACCAGCCTCAGCTTCGGCGCGCCGCAGGCCACTGAAATAAAGCCGTCCTTCATTGACAAAACCTCCCAATGAAAATTTCAGTATGGCTCTATTTTACACCGTCTCTCCCGATTTTACAAAGCATATTTTCACTCCCTGTGAAGCCTCTTGGATATTTTTCCCTCTATGCCTTAAAAAGGGGGAATTTCCAGTGAAGCGCGGCGGCGCTGCCTTGGCGCTCTCCGGCAGGCGAGATGCCCTTAAACGGAAAAAACGCCTCCTCCGGCGGCGCCAGCCTGTCGAAAAAGTATTTTCGGCAGGCTGCTGTAGATTTTCAGAACTTCAAAAAGTTCTGAAAATCTAGTGATTCCAATGGTGCAGGAAACCCTTCCTTACCGCCGTTACAGTCTCCCGCGTTTTTTGACAGTCTCACGCCGCCTCCGGCGGCGCTTTCCCGTATCTGATCCCATCAGCCCATGCCCAGGAACCGGACATACTCCTCCGTGGACATCAGGGGCGTCTCCAGCCGCTCTCTGGTTTCGCCGCTCACCCAGCCGGCGGAGGCCAGCTCAAAGCCCGCCTGCCGGACCGCCTCCAGGTATCTCTCCACCGCCGGCCGCACAGAGGGCTCCCTGGTTTTGAGAAGCCTCCCGCAGTTCCGGTAGATCTCCAGGCACGGCTCACAGCAGGAAAAGGCCGCCTTGATGATGGAGAAATTGTTCTCCCCGGGAAATCCGCAGTTGGCCACCGCCACATGCCTTTTGGGCCGCCTTACGGCGTCCGCCATGTCGAAGTCCCCTCCCTCCTGTACCAGGCGGGGGCTTTTCAGCGGGACCAGGCGGTCCACAAAGTTTTTCAGCAGCGCCGTCATATTCCAGGAGTACACCGGGGAACCAAAGCACATCACATCCGCCGAGAGATAGGCCCGGAGGAGGAACTCCATCTCATCTCTGTGGACACACTTCCCCGGCGGCTGAAACCAGCAGGCAAAGCACCCCTGACACTGCCGGATTTCATAGTCTCCCAGGTGGTAAAGATCCGTCTCCGCCCCGGCCTGTTTCGCCCCTCTAAAGGGGCAGTCAAAATCCGGCCGGTGGCGCTGTCCGCTCCCGCGGGACTTCCATTAAACGCGATAAATTTCATCTCTGCCGCTCTCCTTTTTCTTTTGTCGTACCCCAATTATAAAACGGGCCGGAGGAGAAAGCAACCTACGCTCCGTAGAGCCGGCTGGAGAGACAAAAAAGACCGCCTTCGGCGGTCTTTTTTGCTGTGTGTGTTTAGGAGGGAGAAAACGCATCGGGCTGGGAAAACCCTTTGCTTGATTATTAAAATACCCCAAAAACATGTCAGAATTGTGTTATTCTTATGAACGATTTGTAAATATTATCCTTTTCCGGTGTCATCTGTACTTCCGGCTCTCTTCCACCGCCAGCTGGTCGCAGCGGTTGTTGTACTCGTTCTCCCCGTGGTTCCCCACAGGGCCGGCCCTGTGGGGGCCCCTGATTGGATTGATCCCGGACAGGCACAGCCCGTCCGGGAAAAGGTTTTTCTCCCGAAAAACGCTTTTACGCCGTTTTCACGGCGCCGCCGCTCTGCGGCGTTGGGGCCACGCTCCCTATCTATTTGTACTTCCGGCTCTCTTCCACCGCCAGCTGGTCGCAGCGGTTGTTGTACTCGTTCTCCGCATGGCCCTTGACCCAGTGGTAGCGCAGGGTGTGGATCTCCTCCAGCTCCAGCAGGCGGCCCCAGAGATCCGGGTTCAGGGCCGGTTTTTTGTCGGACTTCACCCAGCCCCGTCTCTGCCAGCCCCTGGCCCAGCCCTTTTCCAGCCCGTCAATGACATATTTGGAGTCGGACCACAGGTCCACGATACAGGGCTCTTTCAAGAGGGACAGGGCCTGGATGACGGCGGTGAGCTCCATGCGGTTGTTGGTGGTGTCCGCCTCTCCGCCGGAGAGCTCTCTTTTGTGGGCTCCATACATCAAAATCGCCCCCCAGCCGCCGGGGCCGGGATTGCCGGAGCAGGCTCCGTCGGTGTATATGGTAACGGTCTTCATAGCATCCTCTCCCGTCTCAAAAATAAATCGCCGTGGGTCCCGGCTCTGCTTCTTCAACATAGTATATGTGATATAGATTGTCAATAAATTTTCATTGAAAAGCCGGACACAGACGCTGTGTCCGGCTCTTTGACCAGTATTCCCCAAACCCGCCCGCGCGAAACCGACGTCCGGTAATCATAAAAAGCGTCCCAAAGACATCACTTGTACAGGTGTAACGGTACCGGACCTGATAAAAAGCCAGGATTCGGACCCGGCTAAGCAAAGTCCCGTTCGCTCCCATGCAGCGCCTGATCACTCCGGCGCGGAGCTGACGTCCGCCTTTCGCGCAACCAAAATTTCCACATCCCCTCCGGGGAGAGGGATACCGCGCGCCCTTACAGCAGCTCCGTGGTCCAGTTTTTCTCCTGGATGGTCTCCTCCAGCTCCCGCAGATCTTTGGACAGCCCGTCCACCTGCTTTTGCAGCCGGCGCACATCGACGGTGCTCTTTATCCTGATCTCACTGGCGCTGTGGCGGCGGACCAAGGCACTGGCGCTGTCCAGGAAGTTCCGCAGAATACCCAGCCGTCCCTTAAGACAGTCCCGCCGGGCCAGCAGATCGGAGAGGGTCGTGCCGTCCTGTAGTTTCGCGGTGTTGTTGGTACGGTTAATGGCGGAGATCAGCTCCTCCAGCCGGCTGTAATCCTCTTCCAGCTCCCGGAGCAGGTCCTCCGGGTCCTCAGAGGGCTGTTCCCCCTCCTGGACCTGCGCGTTGTTGTACAGCCGGTTCTCCAATTGGCGGATCCTTGTCTGCAGCTCCGCCCGCTGGGACAGCGCGTTTGCAAGTTTCATACCCTTACAGCTCCCTATCCTTCCTTCTCAGTTCCTCTCTCATGTCATCCAGCACATCGGAAAAGTACGTCCGCTCTTCATCCGTCATATTGCTGCACGTCTTATTCCTTATGTGGAGCAGGCGGGACAATCCGGCGGCCATCCTCAATACCGTTATGATGACAATACTTCCGCCGCGCTTACCGCCCTGTCTCCCATCCTCCGCGTTCACAGCTCCTCGGGCGCTTCGATTTCCCTCGGTTCCGCCGTTTCGCCGGGTTCCTCCCGGTCGGCCAGGGCCAGGGAGATCACCCGGTCTCCCTCCTCCTTAAAGCGCATGACGATGACGCCCTGGGTGGCCCGCCCCGCCAGGCGGATGCTGTCCACATGGGTGCGGATCAGAATTCCGGACTGGGTCATCAGCAGCAGATCCTCGCTGCCGTCCACCACTTTAATGCCCATTACCGGACCGGTTTTTTCCGTGACCATGTAGTTTTTAATTCCGATGCCGCCCCGGTTGGTGATCCGGTACTCCTCCACCAGCGTGCGCTTGCCGTAGCCCCGCTCGGTGATGGAGAGCACCTCGTTTTCCGGCTTCGCCCGGGCCGCGCCTACCACATAGTCTCCCTCCCGCAGACGGATGCCCCGGACGCCCATGGCGTCCCGGCCCATGGGCCGCACGTCGGTCTCATCAAAGCAGACCGCCAGTCCCAGGTGAGTGGCGATGAGAATTCTCTGCTTCCCGTCGGTCTCCCGAACGGTGATGAGCCGGTCGCCCTCGTCCATCCGCAGGGCGCGGATTCCGTTATTCCGCAGATTTTTCAGCGTGCTGGCGGGCAGGCGCTTCACGGTGCCGTTTCGGGTGACCATGAACAGGAACCGCCCGTCTTCCTCGATGGAGCGGGTGTGGATCATCGCCTGGACCCGCTCGCCCTGTTCCACCTGGAGAATATTGATAATGTTGGTGCCTTTTGCGGTCTTGCCGGACTCCGGAATCTGGTAGCCCTTCTTCCGGTAGACCTTGCCGGTATCGGTGAAAAAGAGGATATAGTCGTGGGTGGAAGCGGTGAATACCTCCTCCACCACATCTTCTTCCCGGGTGGTGATGCCCTTTTTCCCCATGCCGCCCTTGGACTGAGCCGCGTACTCGCTGACGGGAGTGCGCTTGATGTAGCCCGCCTGGGTCAGGGTGAAGACACACTCCTCCTCCTCAATCAGGTCCTCGATGTCAATCTCGTCCTCCACGTCCTGAATCTCGGTAATCCGGCCGTCGCCGTACTTGTCGGCAATGGCGGTGAGCTCCTCTTTTAAGATCTGGCGCACCAGGCTCTCGTCAGAGAGGATGCGGTTGAAGTACGCGATGCGCTCCTCCAGCTCCTTGTACTCGTTCTCCAGCTTCTCCCGGTTGAGACCCTGGAGGGCGATGAGGCGCATATCGCATATGGCCGCGGCCTGTACGTCGTCCAGCCCGAAGCGGCTCATGAGGTTTTCTTTGGCGTTGTCGTAACTGCTGCGGATGATCTTGATGACCTCGTCAATGTGGTCCTGGGCGATGAGCAGTCCCTCCAGCAGATGAGCCCGCTCCTGGGCCTTCCGCAGGTCAAATCTGGTCCGCCGGACGATGACCTCCTCCTGGAAGTTCAGATACTCGTCCACAATGTGCCGCAGGGAGAGGATCTTGGGCTGGGGCTGGCCGTTGACCTGCACCAGGGCCAGCATGTTGATGGCGAAGGTGGTCTGGAGCTGCGTCTGGCTGAACAGGCGGTTCAAGACCACCTGGGGATTGGCGTCCCGCTTCAGCTCAATGACAATCCGCATACCGTTGCGGTCGGACTCGTCCCGGATGTCGCTGATGCCCTCCAGCCGCTTGTCTTCCACCTGATCCGCCATGCTCTTGATGAGCATGCGCTTATTCACCTGGTAGGGGATCTCGGTGATAATGATCCGGGTGCGGTCCTTTCCGAACTCCTCAAAGTCATGGCGGGCCCGAACCACAATGCGGCCACGGCCGGTGGCGTAGGCCGCCCGGATGCCGGACCGGCCCATGATGATGCCCTGGGTGGGGAAGTCCGGCCCCTTGATGTGCTCCATCAGGTCTGTAAGGCCCGCCTCGGGGTTGTCCAGCACGCAGAGGCACGCGCCGATGACCTCCCGCAGGTTGTGGGGAGGGATGTTGGTGGCCATGCCCACGGCGATGCCGCTGGAGCCGTTTACCAGCAGGTTGGGAAAGCGGGAGGGGAGGACCTGGGGCTCTCTCCGGGTCTCGTCGAAGTTGGGGTCCCAGT
This sequence comes from uncultured Oscillibacter sp., assembly GCA_910585385.1. Lineage (GTDB taxonomy): Bacteria > Bacillota > Clostridia > Oscillospirales > Oscillospiraceae > Oscillibacter. The sequence continues at coordinate 96,450 of CAJUDV010000001.1, forward strand.
CCACCGTCTCCTTTTCAATGTCCCGCAGCATCTCGTCGGAGAGCTTGGACATTCTCGCCTCGGTGTACCGGTAGGCCGCCGGGGGGTCTCCGTCCACAGAGCCGAAGTTGCCGTGGCCGTCCACCAGCATGTAGCGCATGGAGAAGTCCTGTGCCAGGCGCACCAGGGCGTCGTACACGGACTGGTCTCCGTGGGGGTGGTACCGGCCCAGCACGTCGCCCACGCAGGTGGCGGACTTTTTGAAGGGCTTGTCGCTGGTGAGGTTGTCCTCATACATGGCGTAGAGGATGCGCCGGTGGACGGGCTTCAAGCCGTCCCGCACGTCCGGCAGGGCTCGGCCCTTGATGACGGACATGGCGTACTCAATATAGGACTGCTTCATCTCCGGCACCAGGGGAGACTCCACGATCCTCTGCTCCGGGTAGCGGATCTCCTCCGGGTCGTATTGGGGCTTTTTACTCATCGGTCTATTCTCCCTTATCAAACTACAAGACTAGGCCTTGTTTAAAAATTGGCGGAATGCCGGATTGGGGCGGATTTTTTGCCAGGCAAGGCGATTTGACGCGGGAATCCTGACGGATTTCAAGTCAAATCAACGCAGCCTGGCGGAAAAAGATGCTCCAAGACGGCGTTTTAACATTTTTCAAACAAGGCCTATGCCCTGTTGTAGGCTTTTTGCAGCAGGGGTTTCGCCTTTTCAAAATCTCCCGCGTTTTTTATGAGCACCTGCAAATTGCCGGTACCATAATGGCCTATATTCCGCATATCTCTTGTAAATCCTTTTTCCAACTGGATCTCATCCGGGTTTAACCTTAAAAACAGAATAATCTGTTTGTTGTAAATCTGGACGCAGGTCATATTCTGGACCTTCTTGTATGCCAGGTACATCTTCAGCTGATTTTTTGAAATATCGTCGCCCAGGGACTCAATAAAGTCGCAAATGGAGTCATACAGAGTCTTAATCTCCTGGGGAGCCATCAGCAGTTTTTCAATATGACCTTTTTTTTCACTTTTTGTGCTGTCGCCGCCCCCGCTCTCCACAGCCGGCTTCACCGTCGGCGCGTTGAGATGCTCAAATAGAATCAAATCGCCGTCATATTTGCGGTAGCTGACCAGCTTGATATTTTTCTGCATCTGGTTGACGGCGTGGACGTCGTACTTTGTAAAATTCCGCGCAATGCAGATGACGCAGGGAACCGACCAGTCAATGCCGTCCGCGGCCTCCATGCCCAGCTTTTCAATCACCAGCAGCTTAAAGTCCGCCTTGTGGTCCAACAGCCAGTCCAGGTAGAACAGCCCCTGGTTGATTACATTTTCATTTTGGCTGCGCTTGTACTCAAAGATAACCGGGCTGTTATTTTCGTCGATCCCGATACTGTCCATTCTGCCGTTGGTGATGGCATACTCACTTTTCAAAAACCGAACGCCGAAAAAAGTCTCCATATTTTTCTCAATAAGCGTCTGGAGCTCTTTTTCAAGAACTGCTTCTGAAGAGATTCTCTCCTGTACGTGCCCGTTGATTGAAAATAGTTTGATCTCCGACATCAGTATTCCTCTCTACTCCGCAGCCTCCGCCACCATGCGTCAATAGTCCAGGTTCACCGCGTACTGGGCGTTCTCCTCGATGAACGCCTTCCGGGGCTCCACCTTCTCCCCCATGAGGACGGTGAAGATCTCGTCGGCCCGCACCGCGTCGTCCAGGGTGATTCGCCGCAGCGTGCGCTTTTCCGGGTCCATGGTGGTCTCCCACAGCTCATGGGGGTTCATCTCACCCAGGCCCTTGAACCGGCTGATGTCCACCTTGGCGTTGGGGTTGTCTCCCCGGAGCTCGGCGGAGATGGCGTCCCGCTCCTCCTCGGAGAAGGCCAGGCGGGTTGTCTTGCCCCGGGTCAGCTTAAAGAGGGGCGGCACGGCGGAGTAGACGTATCCCTGCTCAATCATAGGCCGCATGAAGCGGAAGAAGAAGGTCAGGAGCAGCGTCCGGATGTGGGCGCCGTCCACGTCGGCGTCGGCCATGATGATGACCTTGTGATACCGCAGCTTCCCGGCGTCAAACTCCTCGCCGATGCCCGCCCCCAGGGCGGTGATGACCGGCTGGAGCTTGTCGTTGCCGTATACCTTGTCCGCCCGGGCCTTCTCCACGTTCAGCATCTTGCCCCACAGGGGGAGGATGGCCTGGAAGCGGGAATCCCGCCCCTGGGTGGCGGAGCCTCCGGCGGAGTCGCCCTCCACGATGTAGATCTCGGTGAGCTCCGGGTTATTCTCGTTGCAGTCCCGGAGCTTATCGGGCATAGCCGCGCCGCCCAGGGCCGTCTTGCGGCGGATGGACTCCCGGGCCTTCTTGGCAGCCTCCCGAGCACGGTTAGCCGTCAGGGCCTTGTCCAGAATCATCCGGCCTACCTGGGGGTTTTCCTCCAGGAAGGTGTCCAGCTTCTCGGAGACAATGTTGTTCACCAGGGTGCGGATCTCGCTGTTTCCCAGCTTGGCCTTGGTCTGGCCCTCGAACTGGGCCTCCGTCAGCTTTACGGAGATGACGCAGGTGAGGCCCTCCCGACAGTCCTCGCCGGAGACCTTCTCGTCGTCCTTCAGCATCTTGATCTTCCGGCCGTAGCTGTTGAGCACGGTGGTCAGCGCCCGCTTGAAGCCCTCCTCGTGCATGCCGCCCTCGGGGGTACGGACGTCGTTGGCGAAGGAGACGATCATCTCGTTGTAAGCGTCGTTATACTGCAGCGCCACCTCCGCTGAGGCGTCGTCCTTCTGCCCAGCCATGTAGATAACTCCCGCGTGAATGGGCGTCTTGTTCTGGTTCAGCCACGTTACATATTCCCTGATGCCGCCCTCATAGTACATGGAGTCCGCGGCCTCACGTCCCTCCCGCCTGTCAAAGGTGGAGATTTTCAGCCCCGCGTTTAAGAAGGCCTGCTGCCGCATCCGGGTGTGGATGGTATCGTAGTTGTAGGTGGTGACGTCGAACATCTCAGGGTCCGGCTTGAAGGTGACGGTAGTGCCGGTGCGGTCCGTCTTTCCAACAACAGTCATCTTCTCCGTCACACTGCCCCGGGAGAATTTCATCTCGTAGATCTCACCGTTCTTGTGCACCTGGACGGTGAGCCACTCTGAGAGGGCGTTCACCACGGAGGCGCCCACGCCGTGGAGGCCGCCGGAGACCTTGTATCCCCCGCCGCCGAACTTGCCGCCGGCGTGGAGCACGGTGTATACCACCTCCAAGGCGGGAAGCCCCGTCTGGGCCTGGATGTCCACGGGGATGCCCCGGCCGTTGTCGGTGACAGTGATGGTGTCCCCGGGGTTGATGGTGACGGTGATCTCGTCGCAGTACCCCGCCAGGGCCTCGTCAATGGCGTTATCCACAATCTCGTAGACCAGGTGGTGCAGGCCTGACTCGCTGGTGGAGCCAATATACATGCCCGGCCGCTTCCGCACGGCCTCCAGGCCCTCCAGCACTTGAATTTCAGAGGCGTCGTACTCGTTGGACGCGTCCACAGCGGTGGAATTCAGAATCTCATTGTCTGCCATATTGTTCTCCTTATGATTTCTCAGAGCAGAAAAAGCCGGGCCGGTGGCTGGAAAAATTCCGTCCGGCCTGCCTTTTCCCACTCCGCGTTAATTTTGGGAATATACGTGGGATAAGCCGCATAGGATTGTCCTGTCAGGGGACCTGACCGGTTCTGCCTCCGGGGCGGAGCCTATCAAAGGCCAAGCTGACCAGCCACCCAATCAGCATACCGAACAAGACATAAAGCACCACAACGCCAAAGCCGATGTAATTCCAGATGCCATGGCCCTGTATGGTGCTGATCATATGAAATTGATTCAGCTGGTATATCACCTCCAGAGCCGCCATGATTCCCGCGCCCAGCAGGGGAAACCAGCGGGCCTTTCCCGTCCTGCGGAGCAGGAAAAGCTGAACTGCCGCCCCCGCCAGCGAAAAGCCCATGGCAACCAGCAAAACCGGCGCGTGAAACCACGGATAGAACCAGAAAACCATACAATCCAAAATGATCAAAGGGTCCGCCATTGCCGCGCTCCTTTCATCCTCTGTCTCTCAGTCCAGCTCCTCGTCCTCCGGGTCCTCCATCTCGCAGAGCCCCTCCGGCTCCTGGCCCGTTCCCATGAGCTCCGTGGTCCGCATCCGCCGCTTGTCCTTGGCGGCCTCCACGTTCTGGTGGATCAGCTCCTTGACCTCCCGGGGCCTCTTGATATTTTCCAAATCCAAATGCGGTACGCTCTTATCGGAGGAGTGGACGCACACGGTGCCCACCCCGAAGATCCGCTGTCCCAGGGTCATGGTCAGCTCCAGGTCCCGCACCCGGTAGAGCAGCACCTCGTCGGCCTTGAGGTTCAAAAGGCCCGTCTCACAAAAGAGTCTGTCCTCGCTGAGGCTGTACCGGGTAAAGGAGAGGGGCAGGCCCAGACGGCGCTTGCGGTCCTTCCACAGATATTCAATGGGATTCATGGCAATCCTCCTCATTCAAAGTTATTTTGAAAGTGACTTCTCTCCGCCCGGCTCCCCAGCGTGGCGGGGTTCAGCTGGGAGAGGTACACAATCTGGTCATGGTAGGGGTGGTCGCACACCACAAAGGACTTTGGGATGTCCCCGGACACATCCAGCACCACGCCCTCTCTCTGAGCGGCGGCGAGATAATCCCGTGTCCGTTTGGAGGTGGAGCACTTATCCAGGTCAAAAATTCCGATGATCCGGCGGTCCGGCACGATCTCGTTTTGTCCCAGGTGCAGATACATGGCTAAATCCTCTCACATCCGGTCCCGCAGCCAGGCAAACCACCGGCGGCGGACGACGCTCTTCTGGGCCCGCTCATTGTCCCAGTTCTCATAGGTGCTTCTCCTGCCGGCGCGGTACAGCTTATAGTACTCGCTTTCCGCGCCGTCTCCCCCTTTTCCGAGAACAAGCATATGGCCGCCGCCGTCCGTCCAGTTCACGTATAAATAGGGACCATCCTCATAGAAAATGGCGCTGATCACGACCGTCGCCCCGCTCTCCGGAGAGAGATGCCGGTCCGCCGCCGCCATCAGCTCTGGATCATCCGCGGCCGATAGATCCCCATTCTCACCTCTCTCCAGCAGTTCCCGCACGGCGGCGCATTGGGCGAGATCCCCGACCATGGCCTTGTCGCCCTCCGTGATCTCCACCTCCGGCGCCCGCCGCAGAATGGCCTCCGTGTTCTTCGACGTCACCACCAGCTCGTCACAGGAGTAGCGGCTCTCCATACAGAGCTCGATGCCCAGCAAAATTAGGAGAAGAACGAATATTGTTGTTTTAAGAATCCTCTTTGAATCTTTCATAGGAATCTCCCTACAGCGGAGGAATCTTCCCAAACGTACCCGGCCATGCACGAAGCGCGGGAAGAGAAGATAGTCCATCCGTCTGCCCATCAAGACTGCTGCGCGCCCTTCAATCGAAGCGAGGCATTCCCGCAAGGGCCAAAAGCGTTCTCTTTTCTCTCGCAAGAGAGAGAAAAGAGAAAACGGGGGTGCATTTCCCCAGACACGCCGTTCCGGCGTGTCGTCGTCCCCGGCCCGCCGGATCGGAAAAAGCCCAGATTGGGCATCACCCGATCACTCCCCGCTCCACATGGAACACCTTCCCCCCCAGCATCTCCGGCAGCCGGTCGTCCTCGCAGCAGGTGATAAACACCTGCCCTCCTGCAATTCGGTTGAGCACAAACTCCTGCCGCCTGGGGTCCAGCTCGGATAAAACGTCGTCCAACAGCAGCACCGGGTACTCCCCGGAGGCGTTTTTATAGATCTCCCGCTCCGCCAGCTTCATGGCCAGGGCCGCCGTTCTGGTCTGCCCCTGAGAGGCGTACCGCTTGGCGTCTCTCCCGTCAATGCTCACCAGCAAATCATCCTTGTGGGGCCCGGAGAGACACAGCCGGGAGGCCCGCTCCGCCGCCTGGTGCTCCTCCATGTGCCTCCACAGCTGCTCCGTCAGGACGGAGATCTCCGCCGCCGGGTCCTCCACGGAGGAGACCGTCTTGTATTGGATCTCCAGCGTCTCCCTTCCGCCGGAGCACTCCCGGTGGTGAAGGGCGGCGTACTCCCTGAGCCGGGCGGTAAACTGCTGGCGGTAGTGGATCAGCACCGCGCCAAAGCGCACCAGCCGCTGGTTGAACTCCGGCAGGGCGGACAGCAGATCCGGCCGCTCCTCCGCGTCCCGGAGAATCCGGGTCTTGTGGTCATAGGTCCGGCCGTACTCCGCCAGGGCGGCGGCGTACCGGGGCCGCAGCTGGCACAGGGCGGTATCCATAAACTTCCTTCTGGCGGCGGCTCCCTCCCGGATCAAAAACAGGTCCTCCGGGCAGAAGAACACCGTTTGATACACATCGCTGAGAGCGGCGCTGTTTTTGGCGGGAACCTGATTGACGGACATCCGCCGCCGCCGGTCCCGGTACAGCTCCACCTCTACCCGAAACTCCCGCTCCCGGGCAAAGACCCGGGCGGCCATTCGGGCGGCGGGGGCCTCAAAGCCGATCATCTCCCGGTCCGTCCTGGCCCGGGGAGACCTGCCGCAGGAGAGATAGACCAGGGATTCCAGAAGATTGGTCTTCCCCTGGGCGTTCTCCCCGAAGATCACGTTGCACCGGGAGTCAAAATCCGCGGCCTGGCGGCCGTAGTTCCGGAAATTCTCCAGCTCCAGGCGGTCAATCCGCATATCCCACCGTGTAGTGGTTCCCGCCGAAGAGCACATCGTCCCCGGGGCGGATCTTCTTCCCCCGCTGGAGGCAGACCTCTCCGCCCACCCGGACCTCTCCGCCCTGGATCAGCTCCTTGGCCTCCCCGCCGGTCTCCACAAGCCCCGCGAATTTCAGCAGGTCCTGGAGCTTAATAAACTCCGTTTTGATGACAATGGTTTTCATAGCTTCACTCCGCCGATTTCAGCCGCACCGGCAGAACCATGTACAAAAAGTTGTCCTTCTCGTCCGTGGGAACGATGATGGCCGGGGACACCCCCGTGTTCAGCTCAATCTTCACCGTATCCGCCGGGGCATACCGCAAAGCCTCCATGAGATAGCGGTTGTTGAACCCGATCTCCAGTCCGCCGCCGTCGCCGGAGAGGCGGCACACGTCCTTGGCCTCGCCGTTTCCGGTCTTGGCGGAGAGCATCACCTTGTCATGGTCAAACACGCACCGCACAGGACTTTTCAGCTTGTCGGAGATCACCACCGACACCCGGTCGATGCTCTCAATAAGGGACTTGGTCTCCGCCACCATGGAAATGGGATTGGCCCGGGGAATGGCGTTTTTGTAGTCCAAAAACTCCCCCTCCAGCCGCCGGCAGATAAGCTCCGTATCCCCCACTTCAAAGAGGATGTGCCGCCTGCCCAGGGTGACGGAGGCGGTGTCCTCCGTGTCGCTGCAGATGCTCTTCACCTCGTTGAGGGCGGCGCCGGGGGCCACAAAGGAGAAAGCACCCCCCGCCAGCTGTTCCAGGGGCTCCCGCCGGACGGCCAGCCGGAACCCGTCCACCGCCACCATGGTGAGACCCCGCTCGTTGATCTCAAAGAGGGCGCCTGTATGCACCGGGCGGCTCTCGTTGGTGGACACGGCAAAGGCGGTCTCCTCAATCATGCTCCGCAAAACTCTCTGCTGAATGGAGACCGCGTACTCATCCTCCACCTCCGGCAGATCCGGGTAGTCCGCGGCGGAGAGACCCAGAATGTCAAAGTCCGCGTCGCCGCAGCTCAGGTGAACCATCTGCCGCTCATCGGCGGAGAAGGTTATCATGTCGTCGGGCATCCGGCGGATGATGTCGCCGAAGAGGCGGGCGTTCAGCACGATCTCCCCCGCTTCGTCAACACCGGCGGAGAGTTTGGTGCGGATTCCTGTATTCATATTATAACCGGAGACGGTTAATTCCTGCCCTGCCCGGAGGAGCAGGCCCTCCAGGGCGGGGATAGAGCTTTTTGGGGCCACGGCTCGGCTGGTAACGGCGATGGCGCTTTGCAGCAGTGCCTTTTCGCAGGAGAACTTCATCATGGCAGTCGTTTCCTTTCGGTGAAAAATAGGGAAAAGCTCGTTTTTAAAAGAGAAAAAAATAATTTTTGAAGAAATAGAAGCCGTAGAAAAAAATTCTGTGGAGAAATGGCGGAAACCGTTGGAATGAGCGCTTCTCATGTTCCACAGGGCGTCCGTCTCTTTTTCACATCTCTCCCCGGTATCCGCCGGAAAGGCGTGTTCTCCACAGGTAATTTTCCATTTTCCACAGAAAATGTGGAAATACGGCGTTACCGCTTGGAGCTGATATTGGTTTTGATCTCCTTGATCCGCTCGGCGTAGGCGGGGTCCCGCTTCATCTTGTCCTCCACCCGCTGAATGGAGTAGAGCACGGTGGAGTGGTCCCGGTTGTCAAAGACCTTTCCGATGTCCACCACGGAGATGTTGGTCATGGACCGGATGAGATACATGGCGATCTGCCGGGCCTGAACGGCGTCCCGCACCCGCTGCTGTCCGCGGATCAAGGACTCCTCGACTCCATAGTATTTGCTGATGTAGTCCAGGATGGCCTCCGGGGTGGGGATATACTCGCTGCTGCGCTTTAAGATGTCCTGAATGGCGCGGGAGACGGTGTCCTCACTGGCCTCGTCTCCCAAGAGGTCCTTGTAGGCCAGAAGCTTGTTGACAATGCCCTCCAGCTGGCGGACGTTGGCCGTGGCCTTTTCCGCGATGGTGAAGGCGACTTTGTCCGGCAGATTCATCCCCAGGATGGCGGCCTTGTTTTTGACGATGGCCACGCGGGTCTCGAAGTCGGGGGGCGCCACATCCACCAGCAGTCCCCACTCAAACCGGGTGCGGAGCCGGTCGTCCAGCAGCGTCATCTCAGAAGGGGGGCGGTCCGAGGTCAGAACGATCTGACGGCCGGACTCATACAGGGTGTTGAAGGTGTGGAAGAACTCGTTTTGCACCTGTTCTTTGCCGGCCACGAACTGTACGTCGTCCACCAGCAGCAGGTCGGCGCTGCGGTATTTGGCCCGGAACTCGCTGCCGCGGCCCGCCCGGATCAGCTCGATAAATTCGTTGATAAAGTCGTCGCCCTTGATATAGACGATTTTGGAGCGGGAGTCGTCCCTGCGGATGACGTTGGCGATGGAGTTGAGAAGATGGGTTTTTCCCAGGCCGGAGTCCCCGTAGATCAAGAGGGGGTTGTAGTTTTGGGCGGGGTGTTCCGCCACGGCCATGGAGGCGGCGTAGGCCAGCTTGTTGGAAGGGCCCACCACAAAGGTCTCAAAGGTAAACTCCTCGGAGGTAAACCTGTCCTCCTTCTTTTTCGCCGCCGGTCCTTTGAACTCCGCAAAGGCGTCGTCGTCCAGAATGGAGACCTCAAAGTCCGTGGAGAATATATCCCGCAGCGCGGATTTGATATTTTTCAAGAACAGGGACTCGATATAGCCTTTCTTAAAATCATTGGAGCAGTGGAGATAAAACGTGTTCCCCCGGATGTCCGCAGCCTCCAGTTCGTCAAACCAGGTGGCGATGGTGGTCTCCGAGAGGTCCTGTTTCAGCTGTACTAAAATATTGGCCCATATATCGGCGACAGAATTCAAAAGGAAGCACCTCTCTTTCTCTTGTATTATTGGGAAATCGCCGGTCCAATCCCCATGCGTGCCTTTGCCGGCCCGCCTTTTTCTCTGATTTTCGTCGGGGAGGAATGAAATTTGTCAAATTTTTGCCTTTTTCCCCTGTGCCGGGAAAAATTTCTGACGTAAATTCATACGCCGACAATTGACTCAGCGTTCCCCTGGAAAAAGTATCGTGGAAAATGGACAAAATAATACAACTCATTATAGCAAAAAAACCAAAAAGAGGCAATACTTATTCTAATATAAAAGAACAAAAAATATTGTCCGAAACGGCGCAAGATTTAGGTTTTTAAGAAAATAATTTGCTACATATAGAAAATCTTTCAAAAATAAGAGAAAAGGGGAGAATTTCACGGAAATTTGAAGTTCATCTTGACACCTTTTGAAAAAGAAGGTATACTATCCCATGCGCCTCCTGTGTGGAGGCCGGTGAAAGTTTACTGCGCCGTTCTCCAAAGGGGGGGCGGTGTCGAGTAAGCGCCGCTGGAGAGCCTGATTTAAGACCGCCGAAGCGCCGTTCAGGGCGTCTCTTGCCGTCAAGCTGTGGCCTTAACCGCCTTGCTGACGCGGAGCGCTCCCTGACGGGTATTCCGCCGGTCTTAAAACGGATTTTCGACGCGGACGCAATTCTGACAGGAGGTGTCTCAAAACATGGCTACAAAACGTACCTATCAGCCCAAGAAGCTCCATGGCCAGAAGGTCCACGGCTTCCGCAAGAGGATGGCTACCGCCAACGGCCGCAAGGTTCTGGCCCGCCGCCGCGCCAAGGGCCGCGCGCGTCTGTCCTACTGAGCACAGAGCGCGGGAGACACTTGAACAACGTCTTCAGGGACGGCTGGAATTTTCTTAGATTCCTCCGTCCCTAAAAGAGTTTTTGTTCAGGAAGGCGGGGAAAGGCAATGAAGCGGGCTTATACGCTGAAAGAGAATTATGAGTTCCGCCGGGTATACCAGAGGGGGGCCTCTGCCGTAAGCGGGTCCATGGTGGTCTACTGCCGGAAAAACAGGCTGGGCCGCAGCCGTCTGGGGATTACGGCCTCTACAAAGATTGGAAACGCCGTCACGAGGAACCGGGCCCGCCGCAGGCTGCGGGAAGTCTACCGTCTCAACCGGGACAGGCTTAAGACCGGGTGGGATCTCATTCTGGTGGCCCGGGGTCGGACGGCGTCGGTCTCCTGGAGAGAGCTGAACGACGCGTTTCTGCGGGCCTGCCGGAAGCTGGACCTTCTGGAGGACGGCGGATGAGAGGCGTTTTTATTCTGATCATCCGCTTTTACCAAAAGGCCGTCTCCCCCTACCGGCCACGCTGCTGCAACTATATTCCCACCTGCTCCCAGTACGCTCTGGAGGCCGTGGAAAAATACGGCGCGGTCAAGGGCGGCTGGCTGGCGTTCAAGCGGATTCTGCGCTGCAACCCCTTTCATAAAGGCGGCTACGACCCCGTCCCCTAGGGCGGCGGGCGTGAATCCCGCCCCGCCCGAAGACGCTTAGGGGCGGAGCCCGGGGAGAGAAGCCGTCCAAGGGCTAAAACAACTTCAAAGGCAGCCGCGAAGCGCTGCCGGCAGACCGTGCACAGTCTGTTTCCTCTCTTTCTCCCAGGAGAAGGGGGGAGGGTGCAATTCGGACCGGCCATTGAGATGGCCGAGCTCCTACTCTGGAGGAAATCTCTATGTTTTCAACCATCGGATACTATATCTGTATCCCCTTCGCGGCTCTGCTGCGACTTTTTTACAACCTGACAAGCTCCTACGGCCTGTCTCTCATCTTCTTCACCCTGGTGATCAAGCTGGTGCTGCTGCCCTTCCAGATGAAGTCCAAGAAGAGCATGGTGCGTATGAACCGGATGTCCGGCAAGATGCAGGAGATCCAGAAGAAATACGCCAACAACCAGATGAAGATGAACGAGGAGCTGCAGAAGTTCTACGCCGAGGAGGGCATCAACCCCATGAGCGGGTGCCTGTGGAGCTTTCTGCCCATGCCCATCATGATCGCCCTCTACTATATCATCCGGGAGCCCGTGGTCTTCTTCATGAACTTCGGCAGCCGCGCCGCCAACCTGGAGGCGCTCCAGAAGGCCAAGGATGTGGTCACCGCGCTGAATCTCAACTGGTCTGCCATGGCCAACGGCAATGACGGCGCCTACGCCCAGATCGAGATTATCCAGCACATCGCCAACAACGCCGACAACTCCATTGTCAAGACCTTCCTGGCGGAGAATCCCAGCTGGGTCAATGTGGACTACCACTTCCTGGGAATGGATTTGACCACCCTGCCCAGCAGCGCCTTTACCGCGCTGAAAAGCGGCCTCACCCCCGCCATGATCGGCGTGATTCTGATTCCCATCCTCTCCGGCGTCCTGAGCTTTTTGCTCAGCAAGGTCTCCATGGCTGGAACCCAGAATCAGGGCTCCGCCGCCGCCAGCGGCAAGACCATGATGCTGATGATGCCCCTGATGAGCGTATACATCGCCTTCATTATGCCCGCAGCCCTGGGCGTGTACTGGATTGCCCAGAGCGCCTTCTCCATCATCCAGGAGGCTGTTTTGGGGAAATTCTACACTAAGAGGATTCAGGCGGAGGAGGACGCCCGCTTTGAGGCCCGGGAGGCCGACCGCAAGCGCCGCCAGGAGGAGGCCAAGGTCCTCCAGGAGAAGCAGAAGCAGCAGGCCGCTCAGAAGAAGTCCCTGAAGGAGAAGCGGCAGGAGGCCCAGGAGGCCAAAAACAAGGCGAAGAAACCCAGTACTACCGAGGCGGGCCGGGTCGGTGAGCGTCCCTATGCCCGCGGCCGCTCTTACAAGGCGGACCGCTACGATACGGAGGATTGAAAGCCCTTATGAGAGAGTTTATCGATGTAACGGGCAAAACCGAGGACGAGGCCGTCAGCAGAGCCCTGGCGCAGCTGGGCCTGGACCGGGACGATGTGTCCGTTGAGATTTTGGAGCGCGCCAAGTCCGGATTCCTGGGCATCGGCAGCAGCCCCGCCCGGGTCCGGGTCTACTACGGCCCCGAGGAGGAGGAGCCTGCCCCCAAGGCTGCCGAAAAGCCCGAGGCGAAGCCGGAGCCCAAGGCGGAGCCCAAGGCGGAACCCAGACCGGAACTCAAAAAGGAGTCCAGACCGGAGCCGAAGCAGCCCCGCAGGGAGAGACCCAAAAAGCAGGAGCGCAGAGAGGACAGGCCCGCCGCGCCCAGGATGGAGGAGCCCCGTCCGGCCCCGGTTCCTGCGGACCTGGGCGAAGAGGTGGACGACGAGAAGGCCCAGGCCATCCGCAAATTCCTGACGGGACTGCTGGAGCACATGGAGTGCTCCGCGGAGATTCGCGTCTACCAGCCGGAGAAGGGCCGCTATAAGGTTCTGCTGGAGGGCAGGCAGATGGGCGCGCTGATCGGCCGCCGGGGAGAGACCCTGGACGCCATTCAGCAGCTCACCAGCTACTCCGTCAACCGCGCCGGCGGCGGCCGGGTGCGGGTCCAGCTGGACGCGGAGGGCTACCGGGAAAAGCGGGAGCAGAGCCTTCAGCATTTGGCCAGGAAGGTGGCGGGGAAAGTGGTCAAGTACCGCCGCAGCGTCCCTCTGGAGCCTATGAACGCCTATGAGCGCCATGTGATCCACACCGCCCTTCAGGATGTTCCCGGCGTCACCACCTACTCCACCGGAACTGATCCCAACCGCCGCGTTATTGTGGCCTACGACCGGACCACCCACTGATTTCAAGAGAGCCGCCCAACATGCCGGGCGGCTCTTTTTTTGAAAAATTTTCATTCTCTGTGACAAACCGCCCCGCCCCGTCGTATATCTGGTGAAAGCTTTCAAATGAGGAGCGAGAGGCCCATGGAAAAAACCCTATTCAACAGCGCCGCCCGGCAGTATCAGGATATGGTCTACCGCGTTGCCCTGCATATCTTTGGCAATCGTCAGGACGCGGAGGACGCCGTGCAGGAGGTCTTTTTGCGCCTCTACACCTGTGAAAAGCCCTTTGAGGGGACGGATCACCTGCGCCATTGGCTGATTCGGGTGACGGTGAACGTCTGCAAGGACGCCCTGAAAAGCCCCTGGCGGAGACGCCGGGTGTCTTTGGAGGACCTGCCGGAGACGCCGGTGTTCGACCGGCCGGAGCAGGGGGAGCTGTACCGGGAGGTCATGGCCCTTTCGGAGAAATACCGCACGGTGCTGTACCTCTTCTACTACGAGGAATTGACGGTGCGGGAGATTGGAGAGGTCCTGGGCCTGGGAACCACGGCGGTGACAACCCGGCTCCACCGGGCCCGAATGAAGCTGAAAGAGCAGTTGACGGAGGTGTGGAAGGATGAGTAACCGCGAATTCTATCAGGACACCTTCTCCCAGGTTCGCTCCTCCACGGAGATCAGATGGGAGGATTTTCAGAGTATGAAAAGGAGAAAAAATCCCGCCAGGAGGGTCTTGGCCCTGGCGGCGGCGGTATGTCTTTTGGCGGTGCTGTCCATCGCGGCGGCGGCCACGGGCCTCTTCGGCCTGCGGGACGTTTTGCTGCCGGAGAAGGGCAGCGTGTACGTGACGGACGAAAACGATGTAGTGGTTCCCGGCGAGTACGAGTACAGGGATTTTGTCAGCCTCTCCGGCTGGCAGGACACCCCGGAGAGCAGAGCCCTGGCGGAGTGGCGGTCCTTTCTGGAGGACTATGACCGGGACGGCGCCATCATCGGCGAAATCGGCAACAGTCCCACGGGCTTTGAGGAGGACTACGGCCTCTATCTGGTCTACACCCGGGAGATGGCCGATAAGCTGGAGGAGATTGCCGCGAAATACGGCCTTTGCCTCCATACCCGCATGGAGGACGTGATGCCGGAGGCCTGGCGGACCGCCGCGGGGGACTTCTGCGGTGAAAACGTCATGGCCTACTCCGGATATATCTACGAAAACGGCACGTTCCGCTTTGACGGCGAGGCGGACCTGGACGGATACGGCTATATCGAATACCAGTTCAGCCGGTCTGTCCGGGGGGCCTTTGACGACGTGGCGCTGAACATCGGCGACGCGGCGGACTTCCAGGAGTGGACCTATGAGACGGCGGACGGCACCTCTGTCACCCTGGGGCTGGGGGCAAAAAACCGCTCCCTGATCCTGGCGGACCTGGGGGACAGCTTTATCCTGGTGAACGTGCTGACCGGGAAGGCCGGGGACGACACCTTCTCCAGCGGCCCCATCGGGAGGGCGGAGCTGGAGGCCCTGGCGGACAGCTTTCAGTTCTCAGCTCTGACCCCGGTGAGACAGCCGGACTTCGACGCCATTCTGGCGGAGAACGCCGGGTACATGGAGGCGATGCAGGGCCAGCCCGTCCCGGAGGAGCCGGAGGAGGACGACCCCCTGTACGAGTCCACCGGCATCCGCACCGAGGCGGCCCGGGACTTCGTGCTGCTGCTGGCGGAGCGCATCCAGGACGGAAAGAGGGAGGAGGTGGCGAACCTTCTGGTCTACCCCGCCCAGGTGGAGGTCTCCGCCGGGACCTTCACGGTGAACTCCGCCGAGGAGTTTCTGCCCTACTACGACGAGGTCATCGGCCAGAACCGCCTGGGCCTCTCCACGGCCATGACCTGGGAGCCCACCCCCGGTGAGCCCCGGCTGTACCGGGACGGCAGCGGTCTGGTGTCCGCCGCGGACGGGGCCGTGTGGTTGGGTCTGGTGGAGGAGAGCGTTCTCCGGATATTCACCATCCAGACGGACCAGGCCGCCGTCCGGGCCGCCGCGCCCCCTCCCGGCGGGGACGACATCTACGACCGCACGGGCATTGAGACGGACGTTGCCAAGGCCTTTGTCTGGGACCTGGCGGAGCTGCTGGCGGAGGGGGAGAGGGAGAAGGTGGCGGACCTCTTCGTGTACCCCTGCGCCGCCCGCACCGGCGACGGGACCTTTACGGTGAACACGCCGGAGGAGCTGCTGGAGTACTACGACGAGGCCCTTGAGAGCCATATGGGAGACCTGATTCCCAAGCTGGACTACACCACCCTCTTCACCCGGGACGGTCTGGTGGGCGTGGGGGACGGCGCTGCCTGGTTTGGCCTGGTGGAGGACGGGGAGATGCGCCTCTTCAGCCTCTGGTCCGCCCAGGGTCTGGGCGTGGGTCCCGTGGTCAGCGAACCCACCCGGGGCTGAGAGATGCAGAAGAGGCCCGAAGGGCCTCTTCTGCATGTCAAAAAAGCGGCTGCGCCGCTTTTTTGAGCGGGGGATCGCTTCGCTCTGCGCCTCGGCTGCGCGCCTGTGGCGCACAATTCGACGCTCGCTCCGCGCAAAGTGTTTTCCCACGTACACGCCGCGGGAAAAACGATTCCACTTTATTTCGCGCCTGCCGGCGCGAACCTCCTGCGGAGGGGGGGTGACAGTCTTAAAGAGGCCCGAAGGGCCTCTTCCTTTTTGTCTCTTTTTGTGATACACTGTCCTCACCAAATTCCGGGAGGATGAATATGAGACGAACTTTCGCGGCGGCTCTGGCCGCCTTGCTGCTGCTCTCCGCCTGCGCCGCCCCGCCTGCGCCGGAGGAAGATCCCCTGCCGCCGGTCCCGCCTGCGGAGGAACTGCCGCAGGAGCCCCCCGCGCCTTTGGAGCCCACAGAGGAGGAGCTTGCGGCGGACCGGGTTGAGGCGCTTCTCTCCTCCATGACTCTGGAGGAGAAGGTGGGACAGCTCTTCTTTGTCCGCTGTCCGGAGGTCAGCGCCCTGGAGGACGTCGCCGCCTGCCGTCTGGGGGGATACCTCCTCTTCGGCCGGGATTTCAAGGACAGCGCCGGGGCCTACCTCACGGCAGAACAGGTGACGGAGAAGATTCAGTCCTACCAGGATGCCGCTCTGATCCCCCTGCTGATAGGCGTGGATGAGGAGGGGGGCTCCGTGGCCCGGGCCAGCTGGAACCCCAATCTGTTTCCCGGCGGAAAGTGCAGATCTCCCCAGTGGCTCTTAAACCACCGGGGCGGGGAGGGGGACGTCTTCGCAAAAGACGCCTGGGAGAAGAGCACCGCCCTTCTGGGCTGCGGCGTCAACGTGAATCTGGCCCCGGTGTGCGATGTGTCCATGGATCCCGGCAGCTTTATCTATGACCGCACTTTGGGCCTGGACGCCGCCGCCCAGGCGGACTACGCGGAGAGTGTGGTCTCCGCCATGGCGGAGAGCGGTATTGGCAGCGTTTTAAAGCACTTCCCCGGCTATGGGGACAACGCGGATACCCATACCGGCATCGCCCTGGACGAGCGGCCCATGGAGGCTTTTCTGGAGGGGGATTTCCTGCCCTTCCGGGCGGGCCTGGCGGCGGGAGGGAGGACCACCGCCGTGCTGGTGTCCCACAACATCGTTTCCTGCATGGACCCCGATCTGCCCGCCTCCCTCTCCCCGGCGGTCCATGAGATCCTCCGGCAGGAGCTGGACTTTGACGGCGTGGTGATGACCGACGACTTGGCTATGAAGGCGGTGGCGGACTACGCGAAGGACGGGGCCGTGGCCGTCATGGCCCTGGCGGCGGGGAACGACCTGCTGATCACCGGCGACTACCGTTCCCAGATCCCCAAGGTTTTGGAGGCCGTGGAAAACGGTGCGCTCAGCGAGACGGTGGTGGACGGCGCCTGCCGCCGGGTGCTGGCGTGGAAACAGGCACTGGGTCTTATCCACATTGGGGTTGCCACGCTCTCCCAATAGTGCCCGGGCCAAATTTCTTCCCCGGAAACACACTACAAGGAGTCATCATATGGAGACGAAAAAACTGTACTATGAGGATCCGTTTTTGCGGGAGTTTACCGCTCGGGTCCTCTCCTGTGAGGAGGCCGGGAGCGGCTGGCGGGTGACGCTGGACCGCACCGCCTTTTACCCCGAGGGGGGCGGACAGCCTGCGGACCACGGTCTCTTAGGCGGCGTTTTGGTGACGGACGTCCACGAGAAAAACGGCGTGGTTTTCCACACCTGCTCCGCCCCTGTGGAGATCGGGGCCGAGGTCACAGGGACCTTGGACTGGCCCCGCCGGTTCGACCACATGCAGCAGCACTCCGGGGAGCACATCCTCTCCGGCATCCTGTGTGAGCAATTTCACTGCGACAACGTGGGCTTTCACCTGGGAGCGGAGATGGTGACCATCGACTACAACGCCGCCATCTCCTGGGAGCAGGCTCTGGAGGCGGAGGGGCTGGCAAACCAGGCCGTGTGGGCGGACCGGCCTGTGGAGATCACCTACCCCGCGCCGGAGGCCCTGGCGGCGCTGAGCTACCGCAGCAAGCGGGAGCTCACAGGGCAGGTGCGCATTGTGACCTTTCCCGGGGCGGACTGCTGCGCCTGCTGCGGAACCCATGTCCTCCGGGCGGGGCAGGTGGGGCTCGTCAAGGTCCTCTCCTGCCAGAAGTTCCGGGAGGGCGTGCGGCTGGAGATCCTCTGCGGAAAGCGTGCCCTGGACTATCTCTCCGCCGTTTATGACCAGGCCCGCTCCATCGCCCAGGGCCTCAGCGTGAAGCCCCGGAACGCCGCCGCCGCCGTGGAGCGGCTGGAGGCGGAGCTGGCTGCCGCCAAAGCGGCTCAGGCGCATCTGGAGGAGACGGCCTTTCATGCCATCGCCAAGGAGCACGCGGGCCGGGGGGATGTGCTGCTGTTCCAGCCCCCCATGAGGCCGGACAGCGTCCGCCGCCTGGCGGACGCCGCAGCCCAGGAGTGCGGGGGGCTCTCCGCCATCTTTGCCGGAGAGGATGGACAATTTGCCTACGCCCTGGTACGGGCGGACGGAGCGGACATCTCCGCCCTTGTCAAGTCGCTGAATCAGACCCTCCGGGGGCGGGGCGGCGGCCGGAACGGCTTCGCCCAGGGCAGCGTTCAGGCGGGGCGGGGTGAGATTCAATCGTTTTTTGCCGGACAGGGAGGGGGAGACTGATGGAATACGTACTGACAGAGTGGGACCACGACCTGGACGACGAGCCCTATCTCGTCTACTCCGAGCTGGACGACGGCCGGATGGAGAGGCGGAAGGTGGAGTTTTTCCGCAACGGCATCTGCTTTTCCTATGGCGCGGAGCGGGGGAACCAGGGGGCCCTCTCGGGCGTTCCCTTCCCGGAGGACCTGCGGACCGTCACCGGCGAGGCCGGGGAGTGCAGGGCAAGGTCCATCTCCCGGCAGCTGTTCCAGGAGATCTGGAACCAGGCCCAGGAGCGCCCCGACGGGTTTATGGGGATGTTCTTTTAAGTCCCTTGAAAGAGGAAGCGCCGCGGCTTTGCCGCGGCGCTTATCGTCATTTATACTGAAAATGGGTGCTGTAATAGTACTGGAGCTCCAGGTAGGTTTGCAGATGCTTTTGTCCCTCGGCGTCCAGCTCCGCCGTCAGCTCCCCGTTTCGCACGTATCTGCCCACGTCGGTGAGGACGGGGATTTCCTGCCAGACGGCGCTGGTGGCCTGGGCCCAGCTGTCCCCTGTCCAGCCCAGCTGGTCGAAGAGGAGATTCATGAGGAAGCAGGAGGATACGTCGGGACCCTCTCCGGTAAAATCGCCGCCCAGAGCCGCCTTGGCGGCGTCATTGGCCCAGATGAGGTAACGGGTGGAGTAGTAGTTGTAGAACCCCTCCTCTGTGGCCAGATCCAGGTTCACCCCCAGCTCCTGGTAGGCGGAGTTGCCGTAGCCCAGCCAGGGCTTGTGGTCGCCGAACACCAGCAGCACCACCGGCCTGGACTCCTGCCGGAACCGGTTGAAGAGCCGTTGGAGCTGATTTGCCGTATCCATGACGGAGCCCAGGTAGTTGTCCACAATGTTGGCGGTCTCTGTGGAGTACCGCCCGTCGGTGAAGTGGTGTCCGCGCCACACGTCCTCCGTGCCGTAGGGACCGTGGCCCTGGTAGGTGACGTTAAAGGAGAAATAGGGGTTCCCCGCCCCGTCCCGGTTCTCCTCATAGAGGCGGAAGATCTCCGGGAAAAGGACCTCGTCCGGGGCCTCCCCGCGGGGGTAGAGCTCCCGGAAGCGGTTTTCGATAAAATAGTAGACCGGCAGGCCCAGATAGCCGTTGACGTTCCGGCGGTTGTAGAACCACTCGTAGCTGGGGTGGCACCCCTCGGCGGCGTAGCCCTGGCTCCGGAGATACCAGGCGTAGGAGTTGGTGTCGGCCCGGTAATTCTGCTGGTCGGCGAAGCCCGTCAAAAAGGCCCGCTCCGTGTCCACGGTGCCTCCGGCGAAGATGTTGGTCACTAGATTCCCCGTATAGCTCTCCGCCTCCAGGGCGTGGTAGGCCTCGTAGGCCCGGTGGAAGTCGATTCCCTCCACGCCGTCAAAGAGGGAGAAGTCGGCGAAGGCCTCCAGCTGGATGGCGATGAGGTCCACCTTTTTCTCCTCCGGAATGTCCTCCGGCGTGCAGGACTCCAGCAGCGCCCGGGTCTCCGCCTGGCTGTACCCCGCCGGCGGCTTCACGGCCCCGGCGGTGATACTGTGGAGGAAAGGGTACACAAAGCCCTTGGAGAGGTACACCTGGGTGGAGGACCACCGCTCGATCTGGTCGAAGTTCTGGGTTTTGCTGTTGTAGACGTCCGTGTTCTCCATGAGCTTGGCTGTGGGAAGGCACAGCGCCGCGCACACCGCCAGCAGGATGAGCCGGGGCTTTTTCGGCAGCTTTCCCCGGGCCAGGAAAAAGAGGAAGGCCGTGCCAGAGAGCAGGCATAAAACGCCGAAGACACATCGCTTGTCCGGCGTCAGGTCGTAGTCCGCCATGGCGGTGATGGCGGCGGCGTCCCGCAGATTTTTCAGGTCCTGGAACATCAAAGGGTCGTCCCGGAAGCGGAGCTTGTAGTAGTTCCCCAGGGACAGCCCCCAGATCACCAGGTCCGCCAGCAGGAAGGCCGACCAGGACCGGCCCATGAGGGCGTAGAGAAGGAACAAGGCCAGCACCACCGGCGCGATGTTCAAAAACAGGATCAGCGGGTGCTGGAAATAGGTCTTCATGATGGTGTCCGGGTAGTCCCCGTAGGCGAAAAACAGGGAGAGCCACCCCAGGCACAGGCCCGCCGCCAGCAGAATTCCCAGGTTCCAGACCCAGAAGACGGCCTGCCGCTTTCGGGGCAGGCCGTCCGGAGTTGCTTGAAACAGCCAGAATGTCCGCATCAGTAGGCCAGCTTCTCCGCGAGATAGGCCTTCAGCTCGCTGATGGGAACGCGGACCTGGGCCATGGAGTCCCGCTCCCGGACGGTGACGCAGTTGTCCCCGGCCTTGGCATCGTCGCCCACGGTGTCGAAGTCCACGGTGACGCAGTAGGGCGTGCCGATCTCGTCCTCCCGGCGGTAGCGCTTGCCGATGGACCCGGTCTCGTCAAAGTCCACCATCCACTCCCGGGAGAGCTCCTGCTGGATCTCCTGGGCCTTGGCGCTGAGCTTTTTGGAGAGGGGCAGCACGGCTGCTTTGAAGGGGGCGATGGCGGGGTGGAAGCGCATGACGGTGCGCACGTCGTTCTTGGCCTCGTCCACAACCTCCTCGTCGTAGGCCTCCACCAGCAGTGCCAGGGTCATGCGGTCCGCGCCCAGGGAGGGCTCGATGACGTAGGGGATATAGTGCTCGTTCTTCTCCTGGTCGAAGTAGGTCAGGTCCTGGCCGGAGTGCTCCTGGTGCTGCTTGAGATCGTAGTCGGTGCGGTCCGCCACGCCCCACAGCTCGCCCCAGCCGAAGGGGAAAAGGTACTCGAAGTCCGTGGTGGCCTTGGAGTAGAAGGCCAGCTCCTCCGGCTCGTGGTCCCGGAGGCGGAGATTCTCCTCCTTGATGTTCAGGCCGGTGAGCCAGTCGTGGCAGTAGGTCCGCCAGTACTGGAACCACTCCAGGTCCGTGTCCGGCTTGCAGAAGAACTCCAGCTCCATCTGCTCAAACTCCCGGATGCGGAAGATGAAGTTGCCCGGGGTGATCTCGTTTCGGAAGCTCTTGCCCACCTGGCACACGCCAAAGGGGAGCTTGCGGCGGGTGGTGCGCTGGATGGCGGGGAAGTTCACAAAAATGCCCTGGGCGGTCTCGGGCCGGAGGTAGACCTCGTTGGCGGTGTCCTCGGTGACGCCCTGGTGGGTTTTGAACATCAGGTTGAAGCGGCGGATGTCGGTGAAGTCGTGCTTGCCGCAGCCGGGGCAGGGAACTTCCTTCTCCCGGATAAAGGACACCAGGTCCTCCTGGGTCATGGCCTCCACGTTGACGTCCAGGCCGTTCTCATTCACAAAGCCCTCCACCAGCTTGTCGGCCCGGTGGCGCATCTTGCAGGCCTTGCAGTCAATCAGAGGATCGTTGAAGGTGGACACGTGGCCGCTGGCCACCCACACCTGGGGGTTCATGAGGATGGCGGCGTCCAGTCCCACGTTGTAGGGGTTTTCCTGGACGAACTTTTTCCACCAGGCCCGCTTGACGTTGTTCTTCATCTCCACGCCTAGGGGGCCGTAGTCCCAGCTGTTGGCCAGACCGCCGTAGATCTCGCTGCCGGGAAAGACGAAGCCCCGGTTTTTGCAAAGAGCCACCACTTTTTCCATGGTTTTCTGCTTGTTGTCCATTGTCCATTCTCCTTTATATTGAGCTGGTTTTTCCACGGTTCCGCGGGATATGCCGGAGTAAAAAAACGCCCTGAGCCCAACGGCTCAGGGCGAACTTTATATAGAGATCACTGATAAAACCGCCCTGCGCGTCTTTATGCCGCAAATCTGCGTGTGGCGATTCTGCCGGTGTTTCCTAAAGTCCGTGGTTCCACCTGAATTTCCCCTGCGGGGGGACACTCTGCCCGGTAACGTCGGGTGGACGGCGGGACATTTCCGCCCCGCGGCTCCCGGGCGCCTTTCTCTCCGTCCCCCGGGAGGGCTCACACCAAAGCGCCCTCTCTCTTGGCCGGGGAAACGGGGGTACTCCTCCCGTTCATGGCCTCTACTATTTTGTCACTGTATCACGTTTTTGGGGGATTGTCAAGAAGTCTATGTGTTGTGGAATCTGTTTTAGAACCGTTAAAATGCTGTTTTCAGGCGTCTTCCTGGTTCATGAATATCGTATCGGTGATTTTGGCGGTTGGATCAGAGGACTCCGCACTGGAGACCTTTTGCTGTTCTTCTGGAGACATCAGATCATACCAGTCCATTTTGCATGTTTTAATCCCGCCGCTTATGTATCCGATATAATCCATTGCGTCGCTTAAAATGAGCTTTATCTCAGGTGTGGTGGTATTCTTTTTGTCGCCGTCAATGTACTGTTTAATCATCTGCTGGGCGGTTTTGGAGGCGGATTCGATATAGTCAATGTGACGGTATGAGCGCAGAGCCAAATTCTGTTCCTGCTTTTCCCAGTCCTCCTTGCTGGACATCTTTGTCAGCAGCCAAGAGAAGATAACGCCTGAAAACGCTGTAATAACAGCAGAGGAGAAGGCCTCCAGCATGTTAAATGTCTGAAAAAAGATAGCGCATATTGTGATAATGCCGGAGGAGACCATAATGGAATATTCCATTGATATATGAAGTTTTTTACCAGAAGCTTTTTGCTTTTTCGCAATTTGAATGCCGATCAGAGCGCCAATAGCGGCCGCTACCAGAGCAATCAGCAACACCTGCGGCCAAAAGTCCGCAAGAGAGGCCGCCGTCGCTGTTTCGTTTTCCATCTCACTTTCCAATCCTTTTTCCGTAGTATTCCTGCATTTGCTTTTCAGAGATGATATTTCGGCAATAGTCTTCTTTGGAATAGCCAATCCGTGCGTTGCTCCACGGGTCTTCCTGGTGTGAGATGTTTTCCAGCTGATCGCCCGTGTAGTGCCCGTATGTCTGGTAAACGCGGTCTAGGAAGGACGCGGTGCCAGAATTGGATAACGCCGCTTGAACATCCGCTGACTGTGAAATGGGGAGCCATCCCCAGTCACGATAGATAGAGTATAATTCCGGTGATACCGGGCCATGGACCCAGGCTTCAAAATGGCTTTGAAAGAGGGGCTTTTCATAGTTCGCCAAATACCATGCCTGGGCGTAGTAACACAGCTTTTGCAGCTTCTTGTGCGTCATAGCCTCCCTGGACAGGAAATATTTCGCGACTTCGGTGATCTGTTCCACAGCTTCTCTGCCTCCCTTCTGATCATAGACTGGCGAGGTGAATTTTTGGGGCAGCTTTTTTACAGACATTTTCCGTTTTTTAAGATTACAAAGACCGATAAAAGACATAACACACGCCTATTCTTACAATTATGATATATTAAATTTGTGATAAATGTCAATTGACGATATTCATGAATGTAAATATCTTGTTTTATATACTATGTGCGAAATGGATGATGTTTCACAAAGGGGCGAGGGTTCCCGTAACTTATATGCGGAATTGAGAAAAGTTGCGCTTTATTGTGCAACAAGACGTCTGATTCGCTCAAAATGACGGCGAAATTCTTAAAGGCGCGGAGTTTGCGGCATATTTTGCCGCTGATGAGGAGAGACGGCCCCTTTGCAAAGGGGCCGTCTCTATACTTTGGAGAATGCAGAGAATTTATGCGCGCGCGCTCACCATCACCGCCGGCAGGGGAAGGACCAGCAGGGGCAGACACCCGTAGATTCCGGGAATTCCCCACTGTCCCGTGCACCACCAGCCCCAGGCCGCCCCCAAATGAAAGCACGCCAGCGTCCCGCCGTAGAATTTCAGCTTCCGCAGCTGTTCCGCTTCCCGGGCGCAGAGGTACTCCGTCACACCCTCCGTAAACTGGCGGAGGTTATTGGTGGAGAAGATGGTGGCGCAGTTGTACCCCGCGGCCCGGGAGTAGGCCACCCACTGCACCGCCGTGGCGAAGAACATGGGATAGAGGGCCAGAATGGGGTCTGCTTCCGCCGGAATCCGGGCCAGCAGCAGACAGGCGGCAAGGTCCACGGCGATGGCCAGCAGCCGCAGCTGCGGGCCCCAGCCGTACCGCCGGCACAGCACGGCGAGGGAGATCCCCGCGATGTAGCAGGCCGTGCTCCCCAGCCGGACCAGGGCGGAACCCCAGGTTCCGTCCAGCCCGGCCACCACCAGATAGATGAGGTTGGCGGTCTCGGAGGAGCCAAAGACGCCGCCCCGGATCAGCAGGGCGTAGACCCCGAAGAAGCCTCCCGCCGCCGCCATGGCGTGGTGGGCCCAGGTCTCCCGGTCCATTTATTCCTCCGGCTTCACCAGGGCGATGTGAAGCTCGTCCAGCTGCTTCTGGGTGACCTGGCCGGGGGCGTCCATCATGATGTCTGCGGCGTTCTTGTTCATGGGGAAGGGGATGATCTCGCGGATGGAGTCCTCTCCGGCCAGCAGCATCACCATGCGGTCCACGCCCGGGGCGATGCCCGCGTGGGGGGGCGCGCCGTAGGTGAAGGCGTTGTACATGGCGGGGAATTTCGCCTTTACGTCCGCCTCTCCCAGGCGCACCATCTCAAAGGCCTTGACCATGATCTCCGGGTCGTGGTTCCGCACCGCGCCGGAGGAGAGCTCCACGCCATTGCACACCAGGTCGTACTGGTCGGCGGTGATGCTCAGGGGGTCGATCTCCCCCCGCTCGGCTTTCAGCAGCACCTCCAGCCCGCCGGAGGGCATGGAGAAGGGGTTGTGGCAGAACTCCAGCTCGCCGCTCTCCTCACCGATCTCGTACATGGGGAAGTCCACGATCCAGCAGAAGGCGTACTGCTCTTGATCCATGTGCCCCGGCACCGCGGCGCCCAGGGTCTTTACCAGCACGCCGGCGGTCTTCCGGGCCAGCTCCCCGGCGGACAGGGCCACCAGGGTGTTGGGCTGGAGGCCCAGGGCGGACACCACGCTGTCCTTGATGGGCTGGACAAATTTGGAGATGCCCCCCACGATCTCTCCGCTTTCATCCAGGCGGAACCAGTAGGGCTTGCCGCCGGAGACGACCTCCACCTCCGCCAGGGTTTTGTCAATGAATTTCCGGGTCTCGTGGAACTCGCTGACCACCACGGCTTTGACGGTGTTTCCCTGGAAGGGTCCAAAGCCGCAGCCGCCCAGCAGGGCCGTCACATCCTGAACGGTGAGGTCGATCCGCAGGTCCGGCTTGTCGGTGCCGTACTTCTCCATGGCCTCGGTGAAGGGAATCCGCAGGAAGGGCGCGGAGCTGGCGCTGCTGTACTTGCCGTACTTGGCGAAGATGGGGGGCAGCACGTCCTCAATGACTTGGAACACGTCCTCCTGGGAGGCGAAGGCCATCTCCATGTCCAGCTGGTAAAACTCGCCGGGGGAGCGGTCCGCCCGGGCGTCCTCGTCCCTAAAGCAGGGGGCGATCTGGAAATAGCGGTCAAAGCCGGAGGTCATGAGGAGCTGCTTGAACTGCTGGGGGGCCTGGGGCAGGGCGTAAAACTTGCCGGGGTGGTTCCGGGCGGGCACCAGGTAGTCCCGGGCCCCCTCGGGGGAGGAGGCGGTCAAAATCGGCGTGGTGATCTCCAGGAAGCCGTGGTCCGTCATGCCCTGCCGCAGGGCGGAGACCACGTTGCACCGCAGGACGATGTTCTCCTTCACCGCGGGATTCCGCAGGTCCAGGTAGCGGTACTTCAGCCGCTGGGTCTCGTCGGCCTCCCGGCTGCGGTTTACCTGGAAGGGCAGCTCGTTGTGGCGGCAGCGGCCCAGGATGGACACCTGGGCGGGAACGATTTCAATGTCGCCGGTGGGGAGCTTGGGGTTCTTGCTGTCCCGCTCCCGGACAATGCCCTCCACGGAGATGGTGGATTCCTTGTTGATGGCCTTGAAGGTGTTGACCATCTCCTCGGTCTCGGCCACCACCTGCGTGGTGCCGTAGAAGTCCCGGAGGACGACGAAGGCCAGGCTGGCGCTGACAATGCGGATGTTCTCCATCCAGCCGGAGAGCTTGATCTGTTTTCCGGCGTCGGCCAGGCGGAGCTCGCCGCAGGTGTGGGTGCGGTTTTGTGTCATAAGTCTGATTCCTTTCTGTAATAAGAATTGCAATTTATACTGAATGTTCTGAAAGCTTGGGAGGATTCGGCCGCGGGCCGGGACGGGGGGCGCCCGCCGGGGCGAAACGCCGTCAATTCCTAATGGTATCCATACGCCTCCCATGTGGGAATCATCTCCCACAGCAGTTTCCCGATTTCCTCTCCCGCCTGGGCGCCGTCCGGCTGTACAGAGCAGGGGAGAAATCCCTCCATCTCTGAATTCTGATAGTACCATTTTCCTCCGCTGAACATCAGACTGAGACGGGATGAGGAACCTGTGAAGATCAGGGTAAAGGAATGCGCCGCTTCCGGCGGCTCAGGGGCCGGCCGGTGCCAGAGCCCCAGGGGCCGGGCGATCAGGTTGGAGGCCGGGCGGTGGAAGGTCAGGGGCTCTATGGCCTCAAAAATGCGGTTTCGGGCAATCCCGGTCTCTATTTCCAGAGAGCGGCTGCCGCCGCCGGAGAAGACCTGGCAGTGGATCGCCTGAAAATCACTGAGAGATGGCTCCAGCTGATAGAGCGTCAACCCCCGCCGGTATGACAGGCCCGCCGCCAGCAGCGCGGCCAGCAGGACCGAAAGACCGGCCCGCGCCAGCGCCTTTTTTCGCTTCGTCATGGCCGCGTTCCCGGCTGCTCCCAAATCACCGTCCCGCCCCCGCGGGCATCCAGCCCTGCCTTGATGCGGTAAATTGTCGCCGCGGCGTCCAGTTTGGTCTGCTCTCCGGTGGCCATGTCCTTGCAGGCCACAACGCCCGCGCCGACCTCATCCTCTCCCAGGAAGATGACATAGGGAATCCCCAGCTTGTCCGCATAGGCGATCTTCTGCTTGAACTTCTTTTCCTCACAGTGGAGCTGTGTCCGGATGCCGTTTTCCCGCAGCTGTGTGGCCAGGGCGATGGCCGCCGACAGGTCCTCCGTCATGGGCAGGATCAGCACGTCCGCCGGGGCGGTGGGCAGGTGGGGATTCAGCATGCCCTGTTCCCCCAGAACGTAGAACAGCCGGGTCAAGCCAATGGAAATTCCGACTCCGGGGAGTTGTTTATCCGTGTAATATTCCGCTAAGTTATCATACCGCCCGCCGGAGCAGACGGAACCGATCTCCGGATGGTCCAGCAGGGTGGTCTCATAGACGGTGCCGGTGTAGTAGTCCAGACCCCGGGCAATGGTCAGGTCCACGGAGAAATTCTCCTCCGGGACGCCGAAGCCGCCCAGGTACTGCACCACGGTTTTCAGCTCCTCCAGCCCCTGGTCAAAGACCTCGTTTCGGCCCCGCCGGGTCTCCAGGGCGGAGAGGACCGCCGGGGGGTCCCCGGTGATGGAGATGAAGTCCAGGATTTCCCGGGCGTGCTCCGGGCTGACGCCGAGGTCCCCGGTGAGAATGGCCTGAACCTTTTCCGGGCCGATTTTATCCAGCTTGTCTACCGTGCGCATGATGTCGCCGGACTTTTCCGTCAGCCCCAGGCAGGCGTAAAAGCCGTTCAGGATCTTCCGGTTGTTCACCCGGATCTGGAACCGCCGCAGCCCCAGGGCGGAGAACGTCTTGTAAATAATGGCCGGGATCTCCGCCTCGTTGAGAATGGAGAGCTTCCCGTCGCCTATGATGTCGATGTCGGCCTGGTAAAACTCCCGGAACCGGCCCCGCTGGGCCCGCTCTCCCCGGTAGACTTTGCCGATCTGGTAGCGGCGGAAGGGGAAGGTGAGGTCGTTGTAGCGCAGGGCCACGTATTTTGCCAGAGGCACTGTCAGGTCAAAGCGGAGGGAGAGGTCAGCGTCCCCCTTCTGAAAGCGGTAGATCTGTTTCTCGGTCTCGCCGCCGCCCTTGGCCAGAAGCACCTCGCTGGACTCGATGACGGGGGTGTCCAGAGGGGTGAAGCCATACAGGGAGTAGGTGTGGCGCAGGGTCTCCATCATGCGCTCCAGCTGCTGCTGGGGCCCGGGGAGGAGCTCCATGAAGCCGGAGAGGGTACGGGGTGTCTGTTTTGCCATTGTGATTCGCTCCTTTTGCGTTTGTGATATGGTAGAATCTTCGCCGCTCATCTGTGAAAACGGCGCTCTCGTTCCCCAAAAGCTCTTTGGGACGAGAGCGCCGTTACGCTTCGTGGTGCCACCCAAATTCAAGGCGATATGAATCCCTCATTAAAATATTCAATCGACTGAGTGAACTATTTTAATGGAGGATCCGTACCGTGCCTCCTTTGGCCTCCTGGTACGGGGAGGGAGCCGTGGGCGTTTCCGCCCCCGCTCCGCCGCTGTCCTTCCTCCGGGCCGAACGGGGCGCTTTCAGCGCTGCGCCCCTCTCTGGGGATCGGCTGACGGGCTACTGCTGCGGCGTCTTTGCGGTGATCCTTGCGAGTATCGATTGTATGCGCTTTTTCCGGAATTGTCAAGCGGCTTCTTTTGGCCGTGAAAAATCCTCCGGAGAGGAAAATGGATGGCGGGCGGTGGACTGACACGCCTCCCTGATAGACGCCTGCCCTGCCGCCTGTCTTCAGCCGCGGGAGCTTCGCCTCCGTGTCCCGCCGCGCTGCCGGAGAAGTTCGCTTTGTCCCATCCCCGCCTGGCGGCGGAGACGGCACCGGTTCCGCTTCGCGTCCTCTCTCCGCCGGGTTCCCTTTCACCGGGCGGTACGGGGGCTGAAACGGTGGGCGGAAATGTTAGGCGATGGGCCGGGTGGAGGGGTTGACGATATAGCGCCAGTCCAGATCTCCCCGGGCCAGGCCCAGTACCAGCATCTCCGCCGTGGCGATATTGCTGGCGAAGGGAATGTTGTTCTGGTCGCACAGGCGGGAGATGTAGGAGATGTCCCCGGCCATGCTCTCGTTGCTGGGGTCGTTGAAAAACAGCACCAGGTCAAACTCGTTGTAGGCGATGCGGGCGCCGATCTGCTGGCTGCCGCCGTGGGCATAGGTCAAAAAGCAGTGGACGTCCAGGCCGGTGGCATCGGCTACCATGTGTCCGGTGGTGTTGGTGGCGTAGATGTGGTGGCGGGACAGAATTCCGGCGTAGGCCGTGCAGAATTGGACCATCAGCTCCTTCTTGTTGTCGTGGGACATCAGCGCAATGTTCATCTGTCTGGCTCCTTTCACTTATTTGATTCGCGCCAGAGGGACTTTCTCCCCCTGGATGCGCTTTGCGATGTTTTGATATGCCGCGGAGGCGCCCTGCCCTCCGGAGGGCAGCAGGGGCAGACCCTGGTTCAAATACAGGGGGAGGGCGTCGTCCTCCGGAATTACGCCCAGAAGGGGAAGCCCCGCCCGGTCAATGGCGTCGTCAATGGTGGCGTGGAGCTGGCGGAGCATCTTCTTCCGCACCCGGTTTACCACTAGGTGCAGGCTCCCCGATGGAAAGCGGTGGAGCTCCATCACCGTGTGCTGGGCGTCCCGCAGGGAGGTGGCGTCCGCCGTGGTGACCACAATGCACCGGTCCGCTCCGCAGACCGCCAGGCGAAAGCCGGTCCCCAGTCCCGCCGGAGCGTCCAGCAGGCAGTAGTCAAACTGCTTTCGGACCTCCTCCAGCAGGGTTCGCATCTCCCTCTCCGTCACGGGCGGACGGCTGCTGCGGACGGGGGCAGTCAGCAGAAAGAGCCCCGGCAGCTTGGGGTGCTCCGCCGCGGCGCTCTCCAGAGAGCAGCGCCCCTGGGCCACGTCGGAGAAATCCATCAGCGCCTTGTCGGAGAGTCCCAGGGCCAGGTCCAGGTTCCGCAGACCCACGTCGCAGTCCAGGCACAGCACCCGCCGGCCGCCTAGGGACAGGGCGGCCCCTACGCTGGAGACCAGGGAGGTCTTGCCGGTGCCGCCTTTTCCGGAGACGACGGCGATACATTGACCGTTCATATGGGCCCCCTTTCCCCGCTGCTTTCCCGGTGTTGGAGTGAGATACATTTCATTATAACGGATTTTTCTTAATTTTTGCAAATGTTCTGGGAAATTTTTTCTGTGTTTGCGCAAATTTTTTTATAATGACAACCCGGTGGCGGACCTCCGTCCCCGGAATCTCATACTCTGACGCCGCCTCCAGGCGGCCCCCCAGGGCCTCCATGGCGGGTCCGGCGGCGGAGAGCTCCCCGTCGGAGTCCACGGATTTCATGGCCAGAAAGACCCCGCCCACCTTTACATAGGGCAGGCACAGCTCGCACAGTGTCCGCAGCTCCGCCACGGCCCGGGAGGTGACCGCGTCGAACTGTTCCCGAAAGGCCGGGTCATGACTCTTTTCCTCCGCCCGGGCGTGGACGGTGCGGACGCCGTGGAGGCCCAGGGCGCCGCAGGTCTCCGCCAGCCAGTCCAGCCGCTTGTTCAGGCTGTCCAGCAGCGTCACGTCCAGGGAGGGGACCAGGATTTTCAGCACCATGCCGGGAAACCCCGCCCCGGTGCCCACATCCAGCAGCCGCCTCCCCTCCAGCGGGCAGACGTTCAGCAGCGCGGCGCAGTCCAGCATGTGCAGCCGCGCCACCTGCTCCGGTTCCGTGATGGCGGTGAGGTTCATCACCTGGTTTTTCTCCAGCAGCAGCTGGGCGTACCGGTCCAGCCGTTCCACGGCCCCCGCCGGGGGCTCCAGCCCCAGAGCCGGCAGGCCCTGTTCCAGCAGCGGGCCGATCATCTCCGCTCCTTTAAGAGATCCCGGATCTCCGTCAGCAGCTTTTCCTCATTGGAGGGCTCCGGCGGGGCGGGAGGAGCGGCGGGGGCCGCCTCCTTCTTTCGGTGGAGGCGGTTGATGGTCCGCACCAGGCAGAACACCACAAAGGCCATCACCAGGAAGTTCAGCACCGCCTGGATGAAGTTGCCGTAGGCGATGACTGCGCTGCCGATGCTGAAGTTCAGCTCCGCAAAGGAGATGCTGCCGGTGAAGATGCCCAGAAAGGGCATGACAATGTCGTTGATGAGGGAGGTGGTGATGTTGGAGAAGGCGCCGCCGATGATGACGCCTACCGCCATATCCATCACATTTCCCCGGGCGATAAAGGTCTTGAACTCCGTGAGAAAGGAGTTTTTCTTCTCGGAAACCATAAATACGATTCCTTTCGGTATAGGATCTGCCAAAATATACGGAGAGGAGGCAAAAAGCGCCTTGTTACCAGTGGCCGATCTCCGTGCGCATGTGAGTGCGCTTGACGCCGGTCTGCATGTTGAAGAGGATCTTGTTCAAAGAGGTGATCTCCTCCTCCGTCAGCTGGGCGAAGAGGAAGCCGTACCGGAACTGCCCCGGCGCGTGTTCAATGCACCGGACAATCTGCCCCACAAAGTTCAGGGGGGTGTAGTCGTCCAGCTTTAAGCGAATGCGCAGCACCTCATCCTCGGAGTGAATATACTCCGACTGCACACAGGCGCCGCCGGTGCTGATGTCCACCAGAAGGCACTCCTCCGGGGTCTTGTAGTGGTCGTCTTCCCACCGGTACAGCGACACGGGGACGCTGAGGGGCAGACGGAAGGCATCCCGGTTTTCCGCGTGGGTTTCCACCTGTACGTTTTTCAGCTTCAAAACCGTCCGGCTGGACTCCTGAACCGTGGCCCGCAGACTGATGGGCACCATTTTCTTGTCGTAGCCGCTGGCACATACGGCGGCCTCCAGGCTGCAGATTTTAAAGGCCAGTCCGCCGGGCAGCCGCTCCAGCGTCAGGGTGGTGGAGGTGAGAGCCGTGATTTTTCCGCTTAGCAGGGGCGTTCCTTCCGGGGTGGTTACGTCGATGCGCATTCCCTCGCACAGCTCCCCTGTGAGGGCGCTGCTGGAGGCGTTGAGTTTTCCGTCTGTGCTCTGCGTGGTCTCCAGCTCGTAGTCCTCCTCGGTTTCTCTGGAGAAGAGAGATGAAAAAATGCTCATAGGGCACCGCCTTTTTCATGGATTCGCCTCTTGGCGCAGTGATTCCGCCTGGGGCGGAGGGGAAAGTTTTTTTGCTTGAAGGGGGAGTAAAATGATTTCTGTCTGTAAAATAAATCAAAAAATATACAAATTGGACTTATATGAGCCACTTTCCCACAGTGGGAACACGGCTCAGAACCGCCCACACCGCCAGGGAACAGACCAGCACGGCGGCGGCGGTCAGGGGGATTAAGAGAATACACGGGCCGGCGACGGCGCTGAGACCCAGCCGTCCCAGCTCCCAGTAGGGGATCAGGTGGACCAGGTACACGCAGAAGGATGCCTGGGACAGGGTGTGGAGTACCGGCGGCGTTGGCCGCTCTTTCGGGGTGGAGAAGGCCCAGCCGCAGATTCCGGCGGCCAGCAGTACCGTGCCGGGGCTGGCCGCCTCCAGCAGCGTTTCGTTCAGGCGTCCGTCTTTCAGGGAGAGGAGGGCTGTTCCGCCGAAGATCACCAGGAAGCCTGCGGCGGCAGTCAGGGCCCAGCGCCTGGGGGAGGCGGCGTACTGCCGCAGATACCAGCCCAGCAGCCCGTAGCCCGCGGCGGTGTAGGCCAGATTCAGCCCATATTGGGTGGGAATGCCGCGAAGCAGGGTCAGGGGCCAGCATCCTTTAAAGGTGGGGTAGAGAATTCCCAGAACGGCCCACAAAATCAGCAGATATTCCAGCGTATGCCGGTCCGCGTGAGCGGTGATGATCCGGGTCACCGGGAGCAGGGCGTAGACCAGCAGGGCGATGTGCAGGTAGTACAGGTGGTTTTGGTGGTGGAAGGCCAGGACATGCTTGACCGCTTCCGCCAGTTCCCGGGCGGTGACGCCGCCGTCGTATCTGCCCATCTGCCACAGCTGGTAGATCAGGGCCCAGGCCAGCAATGCTGCCAGCAGCCGGGGAATCTTTTGGAGCCACAGCTGCCGAAGGGTGAGTTCCCGGCGGGGGTCCAGCATCAGCGCTCCGGTGACCATCAGAAAGATGGGCACGCTGGCGCGGCTGACAGAGCCCCAGAACAGGGCGGAGAGCCAGTGAAAGGAGCCCACAGGGTGGCTGTATCCGCCGGCGGAGACGTGAATCAGGATGACGCCTGTGATGGCCAGGGACTTGAGCAGGTCCACTGTGCCGTCACGGGGAGGAGAGGAGGCGCTTGCGGGAGTTTTTGGAGAAAGGATGGTGTTTCACCTCTTATTCGCTCTCTTGTATCTTCGTAATTGGGAAAAACCGGGAGGGTTAGTGCTTGCTGGGTACCAGCTTCTCCTTGCCGCCCATATAGGGCCGCAGGACCTCCGGGATCAGCACGGTGCCGTCGGCCTGGAGGTTGTTCTCCAGAAAGGCGATGAGCATTCGGGGCGGAGCCACGCAGGTGTTGTTCAGGGTGTGACAGAGCTGGGTTCTGCCGCTCTCGTCCTTGTAGCGGATACGGAGCCGCCGGGCCTGGGCGTCTCCCAGGTTGGAGCAGGAGCAGACCTCAAAATACTTCTGCTGCCGGGGTGACCAGGCCTCGATGTCGCAGGACTTCACCTTTAGATCCGCCAGGTCGCCGGAGCAGCACTCCAGCTGCCGCACGGGGATGCCCAGAGAGCGGAACAGCTCTACGGAGTACCGCCACAGCTTCTCGTACCAGTCGCGGCTCTCCTCGGGCTTGCAGACCACGATCATCTCCTGCTTTTCAAACTGGTGGATGCGGTACACGCCCCGCTCCTCGATGCCGTGGGCGCCCTTCTCCTTTCGGAAGCAGGGGGAGTAGGAGGTCAGGGTCTGGGGCAGCTTTTCAGCGGGTACGATCTGGTCGATGAACCGGCCGATCATGGAGTGCTCGCTGGTGCCGATGAGGTACAGGTCCTCTCCCTCGATCTTGTACATCATGCCGTCCATATCCGTCTGGCTCATGACGCCCTCCACCACGTTGCCGTGAATCATGAAGGGGGGGATGCAGTAAGTGAAGCCCTTGCCGATCATAAAGTCCCGGCCGTAGGCCAGCACCGCCTCGTGGAGCCTGGCGATGTCCCCCAGCAGGTAGTAGAATCCGTTGCCGGAGACCCGTCCCGCGGCGTCCAGGTCGATGCCGTCAAAGGACTCCATGATCTCCGTGTGGTAGGGGATGGGGAAGTCCGGCGTTTTCGCCTCGCCGAAGCGCTCCGCCTCCACGTTGGCAGAGTCGTCGGGGCCGATGGGGACGGACTCGTCAATGATCTGGGGGATCACCAGCAGCCGTTTGTGGAGCTCCGATTCCAGCTCCGTCTCCTGCCGCTCCAGCTCCGCCAGCCGGTTGGCGTCGGCCTTTACCTGGGCCTTGACCTGTTCGGCCTCCTGGAGCTTCGCGGGGTCCTTTTTGGCCTGCCCCATCAGCATACCCACTTGCTTGCTCAAAGTATTCCGGGCGGAGCGCAGCTGGTCCGCCTCGGCGATGGCGGCCCGCCGCCTGGCGTCCAGGTCAATGGCCTCGTCCACCAGGGGGAGCTTCTGGTCCTGGAATTTCTTTTTAATGTTTTCCTTGACAATCTCCGGGTTCTCCCGAATGAATTTCATGTCCAGCATGGATGATTCACCTCAAATTAAAATCAGTATCGTGTCAATGTTTCACGTGAAACATTGGATGGCCCGTGTGATTCCCCTGGAGACTGCCGGTGACGCCGGCAGCAAAAGCAAAACAGAGGCCAGGGGCTTCCGATGGGGGTTCAGCCATTTCACGGTCACTCCTCCGTCAGCAGCGGCAGCCGCTCCACCAGAGCCTGAACAGCCGCGCTATCTGCGGGGCCACCGCCGCATTGGCAAAGCGGCAGCCGCTCCACCAGAGCCTGAACAGCCTCCTCTCCGCCGGAGAGAAATATGGGGAGAGTGCTGTTTGTGTGCAGGGAGGTATAGATGGAACGGTTCGCGCCGATTTCCATCGTCAGGGACCGGCCGTCCTGGTCTAGGAAATAGAAAAGGACACTGGTCCGGTCCGCTGGCTCGGTTTTGACGGTTCCGTCCTGGAGGTATTCCCGAACCAGGTTGCCCGGGGGGCGGCGGAACCGCAGGCGTTCCACTTCTTTCAGGACTGTCTGCCACTGGCTGTCGTCTGGTACCGCACCGGTACTCCAGACGAGATCGACGCCCTGGCCGGGTTTGTTGTGTATCACACTGGCGCTGACGGACTCCAGCTCGCCCATGCCCAAACCGTGGATGTCCACGGGCCGGGTGTACCAGAGGGTCCACACCAGCAGCAGGATTAAAACGACAGCCGTGGCCTTCCAATGGGCTTTTAGCCATTTCATGGCGTCCTCCTTTTACCTCTCCGCCGCCAGCGGGGCTGTTACCGGCAGACCGGCCTCCGGCACTTCTTCACGGCGCCCGGTCCTCCAGGGCGCTCACAGCCTCTTTCAGCTCCTGATACCGGAGGGCGGGACTGGTGACGTCCGCGGCGCCGCCGCCGTCAGACAGAAATTCCACCATGCCGCCGTCCTCCATGGCCTGAATGGTCTCCCGGCAGCCCTCAAAGTCCCGGAGCAGATACTGCTGCTGTAAGGCGTAGAGATCATACAGCGCGTCAACCCGGTGAGAGAGGAGATCGGAGGCTTCCTGGGCCTCTGCCGCCAGCTCCGCCTGAGCGGCCGCCTCCTCCTGGGCGGAGGCAAGGGATTTTTGGGCTTCGGCCAGCTCCTCCTGGAGCTGGATAACCCGGTTCTGGAGCTCCTGCACCTCCTGCATGGCGGAGACGGAGCTTTGCAGCCGTCCCATAGCCTCGGCGTTGCTGCGCTGGTGGACCAGCAGGGAGAGGGCCATCAGCGAAAAGGCCACCAGGAATAGCACGAGAATATAGACAATGACCGGCTTCTTTCCGCCGGAAGCGGCGCATTTTTTCTCCGGAGCGGAGGCGGTTTCATCTTTTCGCTCCAAGGTCATGCCTCCGGTCCTTTCTTCTGCACCTGGACCAGAGCCAGGGCGTCCAGCAGGTCATTGAGATCGTCCACGCCGTAGTACTCCAGCTCAATGCGTCCTTTTTTCCGGCCTGTGACGATTTTCACGCCCCGGCCCAGCCGGGAGGAGAGGTCCTTCTGGGCCTCGGCGGCGTAGTCCACGTCGTAGGAGGGCCTTTTTTCACCGGCGGAAGGCGGTTCCTCAGGGGGCTGCTTTGAGAGCTTCTTCATCAGCCGTTCCGTCTCCCGGACGGACAGGCCTTGCAGCACTACCATAGCCGCGGTGCTGGCCTGGAGCTCGGGAGAGAGGGGCAGCAGCGCCCGGGCGTGGCCGGCGGAGAGCTTGCCCTGTTCCACCATCTCCCGGACTTCTGGAGTAAGACCCAGCAGCCGCAGCGCGTTGGCCACGGCGCTGCGGGACTTGCCCACTCTTTGGGCCGCCTCCTCCTGGGTCATGTGGTAGTTCTCCATCAGGGAGTGAAAACCGGCGGCCTCCTCCATGGGGTTCAGGTCCTCCCGCTGGAGGTTTTCAATCATTGCCAGCTCCGCGGCCTTGCGGTCGTCCGCCTCAATGACAATGGCGGGAACCTCTTGAAGGCCCGCCAGCCGGGCGGCCCGCCAGCGCCGCTCCCCGGCGATGATCTGATAGTAGCCGGAAGAGAGCTTCCTCACCGTCAGAGGCTGGATGATGCCGTGCTCCCGGATGGAGTCCGCCAGCTCCGCCAGCGCCGCCTCGTCAAAGAGTTTGCGGGGCTGGGAGGAGCAGGTCTCCACCTGGGAGATGGGCAGGGAGAGACTGCCGGTGATTTCTGTGTTCAGTACATCGTCGCCCAGCAGGGCGCCGAGGCCCCGGCCAAGGCCGGTGGGCTTTTTGGATGCCATGTGGTGCTCCTTTCAAAAAGGGCGTCTACGCGCCCTGCTTTTTCAAAAATTCCGCCGCCAAGGAGGCGTAGGACTCCGCTCCCCGGGAGGAGCGGTCGTAGGCGCTGATGGGCTTTCCGTGGCTGGGGGCCTCGGAGAGGCGGACGTTTCGGGGAATGACGGTGGCGTAGACCTTGCCGGGGAAGTAGTGCTTGACCTCCTCCGCCACCTGGAGAGAGAGATTGGTCCGCCCGTCAAACATGGTCAGCAGCACCCCCTCCAGCTCCAACTGGGGGTTGAGAGAGCGGCGGACAATGCGGACGGTGTTCATCAGGTCGCTGAGACCCTCCAAAGCGAAGTACTCTCCCTGGACCGGAACCAAAATCGCGTCGGCGGCACAGAGGGCGTTGACTGTCAGCAGCTCCAGAGAGGGGGGGCAGTCGATAAAGAGGTAGTCGTAGCGGTCGCTGACCTGGTGCAGCGCCTCCCGCAGCAAAAACTCCCGGCGCTCCATGCCGATGAGCTCAATGCCGGCCCCGGCCAAAGCCTTGTTGGAGGGCAGTACGTCGCCGTACCGGGTGTGAACCAGGGCGTCGGCGGCAGGAATCTCGCCGATGAGGACATCGTAGATCCCCTTGGAGACGCTTTTGTCCACCCCCATGCCGGAGGTGGAGTTGGCCTGGGGATCAAAGTCGCACAGCAGCACCTTTTTCCCGCTTTCGATGAGAGCGGCGGAGAGATTTACGCAGGTGGTGGTTTTGCCCACGCCGCCTTTTTGGTTGACGATGGCGATAATTTTTGCCACGGAGGCACCTACTTTCCAAACATCAGGCGCAGCGCGCCTGTTTGTGCCCGCCGCGAACAAATGGGCGGGGTCTTTTACGAAAACATTATAGCAGGGGACAACATTCCTTGCAAGGTTAAATGTGTAAAATCTGATATAAATTTGGGGCCAAAGCCGCCGGAGCGCAGAGCGGCGGAGGATTGTTTCACGTGAAACAATTGGCGGCGGTTCCGGAACCGAGGTTCCAAAGCCGCCGCCAATGAGTAAGACCTGTATTCAAAACCGATGCACGCCGCCTGGAGCGTTCGCTTCCCGCCGTACCGCGCGGCGTTTCCCGGCGGACCGCCGGGACTGCCGCGAAAAATTCTCGTCCATCCGGCGTCCGGGGCTGTCAACGCAGGCTTTAAGCTTCGGAGCCCTCCGCCAGCAGCAGACCCGTGAGAGGCGGGAGCGTCAGCTCCAGCGCGCCCTCCGCCGGGGCAAAGCGCCGGCCGGTGAGCAGATCCTCCGCCGGGCCGCCGGGCCAGGGAAGGGTGAGGCGCTGTTCCTCCAAAGAGGCGTTGACCACGGTGGCAAGGCCCTCCGCCTCTGTCTCCCGGGCAAAGGCCAGCAGGGGGCCGGCGGCGTGAAGCCAGCGGAGACAGCCGGTCCGCAGGGCCTCCCGGTCCCGCCGCAGGCGGCCCAAAGTCTGAAACCAGCCCAGCAGCGCCCGGTCCTCGCCGCCCCAGGGATAGGCGCCGCGGTTGAAGGGGTCCTCAAAGCCCTCCATTCCGGCCTCATCGCCGTAGAACACAGTGGGGGCGCCGGGAAAGGTGAACAGCACCAGCGCGGCCAGCCGCAGCCGCCGGAGGCCCCGGTCCCGCTCGCCGGGGGAGAGGCGGTACCCAGCCCGCGCCTCCCTGCTCTCCAGCAGCACGTCGGCCCCCAGTACTGTCAGCACCCGGGGGGTGTCGTGAGTTCCCAGGAAATTCATGGCGGAGTAGAAGGCAGCGGGGGGATAGTTCTCCCGAAGAGTCTCCATGGCGTCCTGAAACCGCTCCGCCCGCTCCTGGCGGAGATACTCCAGCAGGGAGGTGCGGAAGGGATAGTTCATCACGCCGTGGAGCTCCCGCCCCAGCAGGTAGCGCCGCCGCCGGGAGTAGGCCACTTTGGTGCTGGCGTCCTCCCAGACCTCCCCCAGGAGAAAGGCGTCGGGAAAGTCCCGGTCCATGACGGCCCGGATTTTCTCAATAAACCAATCCGGCAGCTCGTCGGCCACGTCCAGCCGCCAGCCGCTGGCCCCGGCCCGGAGCCACCGGCGGATGATGGAGTGATGGCCTTCAATGATATAGTCGATATAGCTGGGGCTCTCCTCCCGGACGGCGGGGAGGGTGCGGATGCCCCACCAGGCGTCATAGTCCGTGGGCCAGGGGTGGAAAGAGAACCAGTCCGCATAGGGGCTGTCCGGGCTCTGAGCGGCGCCCACCGTGGGATAGAACCCATCCTCGTTAAAATAGAGACTCTGGGAGCCGGTGTGATTGAACACACCGTCCAGAATTACCCGAATTCCCAGCTCTTTGGCGCCGGCGCACAGCGCCCGGAAATCCTCCTCGGTCCCCAGCATGGGGTCAATTTTGGTGTAATCGGCCGTGTTGTAGCGGTGGTTGGAGGCGGACTCAAAGATGGGGCACAGGTACAGCGTGGTGACGCCCAGGCCGGCCAGGTAGGGGAGCTTAGAGGCAATGCCCGCCAGAGAGCCGCCGAAAAAATCCCGGTTCCGCACCTCTCCGTCCGGATCGGGCCGCCACTCCGGCAGATCCCCCCAGTTCTGGTGAATCCAGCGGTCTCCCACCATGCCGGCAGGGTCCGGCACCGCGAGACGGCAGAAGCGGTCAGGAAAAATCTGGTAGGAGATACCATCGCCAAACCACTGGGGCGTGGGAGTTTCCTCGTAAACCGTCAGCTGCCAGGGCTGTACCAGACCGTCGGCGCGGTAGCCGGTGCAGTCCAGAATGCAGCCGGAGCCGTCGTCCCGCCAGAAGCGAAAGTGATACCAAATCAAATCCGGCTCCAAGGGGACGGCGGCCGATCCGGAGAAGCGGAGGCGGTCCCCCTCCGGGCCGCAGCAGGAGAGCTCGATATGGGCCTCAGAACCGGAGAACTCCCCAAGCAGGACGACGGCGCAGTGCTGGAAGCCGTCGGAGAGAAGGGGACGGCAGTGAAAGGTCACGTTCCCGCCGCAGGGAATTGCGCCGAAAGGCGTCTTGCACAGGCTGTGGCGGGGGTCAAAGACAAACGGTTCACTCATGGAAAAACTCCTCGATTCAGAATGGAACAGGGCGGTCAGCGCCCTAAGATTGTCAAAGTGCGGGAAAAAGCGGGTTCTCAGGGGAGAAGCTGGTTCTCCCCGGTGACGAGGGTCTCCGCCTCGTCGGGAGTAAAATAGGCGTTGATGACGCTGACGG
Source organism: uncultured Oscillibacter sp. (assembly GCA_910585385.1). Taxonomy (GTDB): domain Bacteria; phylum Bacillota; class Clostridia; order Oscillospirales; family Oscillospiraceae; genus Oscillibacter. Next base: position 136,765 of record CAJUDV010000001.1, read on the forward strand.
CGGTGGAGGCCAGCTGGGCGCCGGCGTTGCCCTGCTCGATAACCAGGGCGACGGCGATCTCCGGCTCGTCGTAGGGGGCGAAGCAGACGAAGCAGCCGTTGTTGGTGATGTCCCCGCCCAGCTGGGCGGTGCCGGTTTTGGCGCCGGCGGAGACCACGCAGCTGTTGAAATAGGGGGCCAGGGTGGTCTTGGTGAGGTTGTGCATACCGGTTTTGACAGCGTTCAGGGTGCTGTCGCTGATCTCGATGACATTGGAGGGCTCCTGGCTGCCCGCGGCCACGACCTGGGAGTTGTCATAGGTCTTGGCGGTTTTCAGCAGATGGGCGTCGTAGTGTTTGCCGCCGGAGACCAGGGTGGCCATGTAGTTGGCGATTTGAAGCGGGGTAAAGAGGTTGTCGGACTGGCCGATGGCGGCCTGAACGGTGTCGCCGCCGTACCAGATCTCGCCCCGGGCCTCCTTCTCCTCCGGGCCTGCCACCAGGCCGGCGGCGTCGCCGATCTCGATGCCGGTGGTTCGGCCGAAGCCGAAGGCGTCGGCGTATTCGCCGATCTTCTCGATGCCCAGGCGGTAGCCCATCTCGTAGAAGAAGGTGTTGCAGGAGGCGGTGATGGCCTGGGTGACGTTGAGCCGGCCATGGCCGCCGCGGTTCCAGCAGTACCAGGTCCACTTCTTCGTTCCGGCGACGATGTCCGGATAGACCCAGTAGCCCGGGTCCAGGATCTTCTCCTTCAGGGAGACCACGCCCTCCTCCAGGGCCGCCACGGCGATCAAGGGCTTGTAGGTGGAGCCGGGGGAGTACCGGCCGCTGACGGCCCGGTTCACCAGGGGCATGGACTCGTCGGTGTTCAGCTGGGCCCGGTACTCGCCGTCCTGGATGTAGGCGGCCAGGTCGTACAGGGGATAGGAGGCCAGGGCCAGCACCTCGCCGGTGCCCACCTTCACCACCGCCAGGCCCGCGCCCCGGGTGGTGTTTCCGTCCTTCTCGCTCATGGCGGAGACGGTGGCGGCCAGGGCCTCCTCCGCCGCCTGCTGGAATTTCAGGTCGATGGTCAGCTCCACGTTGTTTCCGGGCCGGGGGTCCTTGGTGTAGTACTCGCCGGTGATCTTGCCGTCGCTGTTGACGGAGACCACCCGCCGGCCGTCGGTGCCCCGGAGATAGTCCTCAAAGGCGGCCTCCGCGCCGGAGCGGCCGATGATCTCGTCGCCGCTGTACCCCTTGGCCCGCAGGGCCTCCATGTCGTCCTCGGCGTAGATGGGACCCACCATCCCCAGGATGTGGGCGGCGGAGGAGGTCTGAATCTCCCGGGCGTAGGAGCTGGTGACCTTGGCGCCGGAATAGCCGCCGTCGTTGATCAGGGAGATAAACTCCATATTGATGTCCTCGGCCAGGATGTAGGCCACGGTGGTGCCGATGCGGCGCAGGTACAGCTCGTACTGGATGCCCAGCACCAGCCGGGCCTCCCCCAGGGAGAGAGACGGGGCGAGGTCAAAGTCCTCCCGCATCCACTCCAGCAGCGTCTGGGGGGTGATGCCGGCGGCAGTGAGGAGCTGGGCCGTCAAGTGCTTGGAGGCCAGCAGGTCCAGCAGGTCCTCCCCCAGCTGGCGCTGCCGCAGGGCCTCCTGCTCCTCCGTCAGCTCCCCCTCGGGCTCCGGCAGCTCCGGCAGGGGCGGGTCGTCCTCGCTTCGAGGGGCCACGGTCTCCGGATGCTGGAGGAGGTAGGCGGTCAGCGCCTCCCTAGAGGGGTCCAGGGCCTTGAGATAGGAGAGGAAGCGGCGCTTGAGCACCGAGTCCCCCAGCTGGTCCAGGGTGTAGGTGTAGGGCAGCTGGCGGGAGATGGGGAGGTTTTCGATCCAGTCCACGCCGTTGGCCTGGCACAGCTGGATCAGGCGGAGAATGGCCCCGTTCTGATCCTCCCCCTCCTTCAAAAGGCTGGGGTCGAAGGTCAGGTTGTAGGTGGAGCGGTTTCCAACCAGCAGCCGGCCGTTGCGGTCGGTGATGACGCCCCGGGAGGCCTCCACGGTCTCCGGTCTGGCGATGGAGTGGACGGACTGGGTGGCGTAGTCCTGGTGGTGGACCACCTGGACGCTGTACAGAACGCCCAGATAGACCAGCAGGACGGCCGCCAGCAGAACGCCCAGAAAATAGAGGCGAAAATTACGGGATTCGTGTTGATCCATGAGAACTCCTTATAAAAAACCTGCACGCGCGGTCTCAAACGCCGCCGGAGCGGGACCTCCCACGCGCCTGGGCGGGATTCCTCAAAAGGCGGAAAGATTTTCAAGCCCCGCCCCGGCGTGGAAAATCCGCGGCCATCCGGCGTTTCCGGCCGTGAATGCAGGGCCTTAGTCGTCGGGGTGAGTGCGGCGGAACACCGCCCGGAACAGCAGCGTGACGGGGATGATCCACGGCGCGGTGACGCAGAACTCCCGCAGGGCCACGGAGGCCCCGGCCTCCCAGGCGGCCTTGCCCCGGCTCCAGAGGACGAAACAGGCGAAGCCGTCCGTCAGGGCAAAGGCCATGGCGGCGGCGGCCAGGGAGCAGAGGAACCCGGGGCGCAGAATGCTGTGGGACAGGAGGGAGGCGAAAAGCCCCGCCAGGGGAAATATCAGCGTGTAAAAACAGGGAATGGGGGCGGGCAGCAGCAGGTCACAGGCGATCCCCACCGCCAGGGCGAAGGCGGTGCCGGCGGCGGGGCTCTCCCAGGTGGCGGGGATGGCCGCCAGCAGGGGGCAGAGAAAGGGGATCACGCCCCAGAGGGTGATGCGCTGGAGAACCGCGCCCTGTGCCGCCAGACACGCCACGGCGGCGGCGGCGTAGAGAAACCACTTGAAAATTGTCTCGTTTCGTGCCAGCAAGGGTCAGGCCTCCTCTGTTCGCGGATTCCGCGCCGGGACCGCGGCGGGCCCCGGCGGACCACACAGGATTTTTCGTGGAAATGCGGCGCGGGAGAATATGAGCGGCGCCTCCTTGGCCCGCTTCACGCCGTGGGCCCTGTTTCAGGTGACCACGTCAAAGGACTTGATGACAAAGACCTCCGTCAGAGAGGAGAGGTCCGCCGCGGGAGTCAAAATGGCGTAGGAGGCGGCGCCGGAGTCGTCCACCAGGATCTCCTCCACCGTGCCGATGACCAGGCCCGAGGGGTAGTAGTCGCCCAGGCCCGAGGTCTGCACCAGGTCGCCGGGAAGCAGCTGGCACCCGGCGGGCAGAAGCTCCAGCCGCAGCCGGCCCTGCTCCATCAGGGAGAAATTGCCGGCGGCAATAGCCAGATCCTTGGTGCGGAAGACCTGGGCGCCCAGGGAGGTGTCCGTGTCCACCACGGTGAGCACGGTGCACCAGTTCAATCCCACTTCCCGGACCACGCCCACCAGGCCGCCGGTGCCGTCAATCACCGCGTCGCCGGACTCTACGCCGTGGCTGGTGCCCTTGTTCAGCGTCAGGGAGGAGGTCCAGTTGGTGACGGACCGCTCCGTGATCATGGCGCTCTCCAGCTCCAGCTCCCGGCGCTGCTTGCGCAGCTCCAGGGCGTCCCGCAGGGTCTCGTTTTCCTTCCTGTCGTCCTCCGCCTGGCGCAGGTCCGCCTCCAGCTGCGCGATGCGCTTGCGCAGGGCGGCGTTTTCCTCCAGGAGATTTGTGGTGTCCCGGTAGTAGTTCTGCTTGTCGTTGAACCAGGTGGCCACGGCGGTGTAGGCCGAGCGGAAGGGAGAGACCATGACGTTCACAGCGTTCACCAGCGGGGCGGAGGTGGTGCTGAAATAGGACATCAGCGCCAGCGCCACGGAGATCACCGCCCCGGCAAATAAGATCCAGAGGCCGTTGTTTTTCAGGAAATTCTTCAATTCCTAATTCCTCATTCCCAGGCCTTGTTTGGTCAATGGCGGAATGCCCCGGGGCGGGAGCTCTTTCCGCCAATCAAGGCGATTTGACGCGGCCATACGCTGTGTATGGCCGGGAAAATCAACGCGAGAGGGGCGGAAGAGACCCGCCGCCCGGGCGTTTTGACAGCTTCCAAAGAAGGCCAAAATTCCTAACCCAGGAGCACGACGCCGAACCGCGCCAGCATCCGGCTCAGACGCAGGAGGGGAAGCCCCATGACGTTGAAAAAGTCGCCGTCCAGCCGCTCCACCAGCAGCGCCCCCTTGCCCTGGACGCCGTAGGCTCCGGCCTTGTCCATGGGCTCGCCGGTTTTGATGTAGGCCAGCAGCTCCTCCCGGGAGGCGGGGCGGAAGTAGACGTCCGTGGACTCGGCCTCCGTGAGGCGGCAGTCCCCCTGCCGGACGGTGACGCCGGTGCAGACGGTGTGGCGGCGGCCCTGGAGGGAGGTGAGCATCCGCAGGGCGTCCGCCTCATCCGCGGGCTTTCCCAGGCGCTGGTCGTCCAGAAAGACCATAGTGTCCGCGGTGATGACGATCTCCTCCGGCGTGCACAGCGCCGCCGCGGCGTCCGCCTTCTCCCGGGAGATGTGGGCAACCACCTCCGGCGGCGTCAGCCCCTGGGGAAAGGACTCCTCAACCTCCGGCACCCGGATGTCAAAGTCCTCAATGCCGATGCGGCGCAGCAGCTCCTGCCGCCGGGGGGAGGCGGAGGCCAGTACGATCTTTGCCATGGCGCGCCCCCTATTTCCCCGTGGAGCCGAAGCCGCCCCGGTCGGGGCCCTCCAGCCGCTCCACCCGGGTGAAGGTCAGGGGCGGCTGGTTCTCCATAATGCGGAACTGGCAGATGCGGGCGTTCAGCTCCACCGTCACGTCCCGGGTGGCGTAGACCGGGAGGAACCACTGGTCGTTGTCCCCCCGGTAGGTGTGGTCCACAATGCCCATGGAGTTGGCCTGGAGAAGGCCGTAGTTTTTAAATGTGGAGCTGCGGGGCACCACGTGGGCCTCGTACCCCTCCGGCAGGGCGATGGCCACCCCCAGGGGAATCAGCCGGAATTCCCCGGCCTTCAGGGTCACCTCCTCGGCGGCGTGGAGGTCGATCCAGTCGGACTTTCCCGCCACGTAGCACAGCTCGTCAATCTGATCTGTAAAATATTTTACCTTTAATTCTTCCATATAAAACTCCAACTTTGTAAACGCTCAGTATTTTTAAGGGCGCGATATACAGAACGGGTTCAATTTTTCTCATTCCACGCCCCGCTTGTAGAGGCCCCGGGTGAACTCGCCCCGGGCGGGCGCGCCCTCCAGATAGTCCCGGAAGATCCGCGGGCACTCCTCCGGGCGCTCAGTGGTAAACCGCAGGCGGGCGTATTGGAGCCCCAGACGCCGGTAGTCCCCCAGGTCCGCCAGCCACAGGGGGCGGTCGTTCTGAATCTCCGTCCGGTGGCCATAGGCCGGCAGCAGGGGAAAGGCGGCTCCGGTGCGGTCCCGAAGGACGTTGGGCCGGCCGCAGCTGCACGAGCCGCTGTTTTTCATCAGGCAGTTCTCCGTGATCATCAACGGCAGACGCCCGTAGACGATGGCCTCCGCGGGCAGGGGCTTGCGAAGGTCCCGGATCTGGGAGAACCGCAGCTCAAAGGAGACGCAGGCGGAGCGGAGCCCCTTTCGCCGCAGGTACTCCAGGGAGCGGCTGTTGAATACGTTCAGTCCAAAATCGCCGTAAATATACAGTCCGGAATCACGGAGCAGGGACAAATGGCCGATGTTGCCCGCCAGGGCTCCGGTGACGCCCAGGGACCTGGCGTGGACCAGCCAGCGCTTCAGCTGGGGCTCGTCCCGGTCCCGCCACACCCTGGGCAGAGAGGCGCACCACTCCGTCTCCCCCTCCGGCAGGGCGGAGAGGGAGGCCAGCAGCTCCAGGGGAACGTAGACCCGGGCGGGGTTCAGCTCCAGCAGGGCCGGGGAGAGCTGGTCCAGACGGGCGGCGGAGACGGTCCACAGGGGGGCGCCGGCTTCGCAGGCATTCTCCGGCGGGGGAGGGGGCGGCAGCTCCCGCCGCGCCGGCGGGCGGGTCCGCTCCTCTGTCAGGGCGGCCAGGGCGTCCCGCCGCAGGGCATTGACGGCGCTGGCGGGCAGGGAGAGGCCCTCGTCCAGTGTTACGGAGACCTGCCGGCAGGCGTAGGCGGTGCCGCCGGTCTTTCGGAGGCGGCTCTCCAGCTCCTCCGCCGTCAGGGGCCGGCTTCGGGCCGGTTCCGGCACGGGGCCGGAGACAAGGACAGTGTGGCCGCCGCCGTCGCCGGCGGCGAGAGCGCAGGGAATTCCTGTCCGCACCGTGCAGGTGAAGTCCACCTGCAGGGTCCGGGAGGTCCCCTTTTCATAGGCGGCCTTTGCCGCCGCGAAGAGTTTCTTAGGCTCCGGGGCGCTCTCCGGCCGGGTGCCGAACATCCTCGCGCCGGGGGTTCCTCGCCAGTAGCGGTCGGTGAAGCCGGAGCGGGAGAAGGCGGAGTCCAGGTCCCGGCTCTCGGCGGCAGTGGGGCCCCGGCCCTCCGCCAGCAGACGGGCGTAGATGCCGGTGACCACCGCCACATACTCTGGACGCTTCATCCGCCCCTCCAGCTTGACGCAGCTGACGCCCATTTTGGCCATGGCGCCCAGCTCCCCGGCCAGGCAGTTGTCCTTTAAGCTCAGGGGATGGTCCCTCCCGGCGGGCGCATTGACGCCGTAAGGCAGGCGGCAGGGCTGGGCGCAGCGGCCCCGGTTGCCGGAGCGGCCCCCGAGAACTGCGCTCATGGCGCACTGGCCGGAATAGCACATACAGAGGGCCCCGTGGGCGAAGACCTCGATTTCGGCGGGGCAGTTTTGGATGATGGCCGCCGTGTCCTCCGCCGAGCACTCCCGGGCGATGACCACCCGCTCACAGCCGTCTCCTCCGGCCTCACAGGCGCCGCCGGAGGTGAAGACGCTCATCTGGGTGCTGGCGTGGAGGGGGAGGTCCGGCAGGGCCCGGCGCAGCAGGTCCAGCAGGCCCCAGTCCTGCACCAGCACCGCGTCCACCCCCAGGCGGCAGGCCGCGGCGGCGGCGGCCAGGGCCTGGGGCAGCTCCTGGTCGGTGAGAAGGGTGTTCAGGGTCAGAAAAACCCGCACGCCCCGGAGGCGGCAGTAGATCAGGGCCTCCGCGAACTCCCCGTCAGAGAAGTTTTTGGCGCCCCGGCGGGCGTTGAAGCTGCCCCAGCCCAGATAGACGGCGTCCGCGCCGTTCTGCACGGCGGCCCGCAGCGCCTCCGGGGAGCCGGCGGGGGCCAGCAGCTCCGGTGAGCGCCTCACCGGCTCAGGCGCTCCAGCTTCTGCTGGAGGCGGAAGACCTCCCGCTTCAGCTCGCTGACCTCGGACTGGGCCCGGGCGGCCTCGTCGGCGTAGTCCTTGATCTGGCCCCGCAGCTGTTCCGCGGTCTCCTGGGACTTCATCAGCTCGTCGGCGATGTTGACGGAGGTGAGGACGGCGGCGTTGACCCGGCCCACCTTGGCGGTGTCCATAATCTCCCGCATCTTTCCGTCCACATAGGACCCCACCCGCTGCATGTAGGAGGGGGATTCCTCCGCCACAAGGGTATATTCATCGCCGCAGATATTCACAACCACCCGGTTTGCCATGAGACATTCCTCCTCTTTTTGACGTGTGGAAGCGGACCAAGTCAATTTTACAGCGTACAGTATAGCATAGGCGGCGCTTTTGCGCCAGAAAAAAGAGGGAATTTTCCAAAAAATTCACGAAGAATTTGAAGAGGAGCCCCCGCCGCCCCCGGGCCGGGGCCAAAACCCCGGCGGAAAACCCGCGGGGGAGGGCTTGTCCTTCGCATAAATTTCGTGTAGAATAGAGAGGCAAAATTCGGAGAGGGGAGGGACAGGCCGTGTCCAGCGTATTGGTATCCACCGGAGACGAGGGCGTCACCCTCACCGCCCAGGCGGCGAGCCGGCTGCTGGAGCGGGGCGACGGCGACGCGGCGCTTCTCTACCTGGCCCTTCTGCGCCGCCGGGGGAGCGTTCCTCCCCGGTCCCTGGCGGGAGAGCTGCGGTGGGACCGGGCCCGGATCGAGGGGGCGGAGGGCGTTCTGCGGGAGCTGGGCCTCATCGCTCCGGCGGCGGCGGACCTGCCCCCGGAGCCGGCGGAGGAGAGGCCGGCCTACGGCCAGGCGGACGTGGCCGACCGCCTGGAGGGGAGCGGGGAGTTCCGCCGTCTCACCGCCGAGGTGGAGCGGAAGCTGGGGAAGAAGCTCACCGTTCCGGACGTGGGAGTTCTGCTGGGATTGAACGACTACCTGGGGCTTCCCGCCGACGTGATCTACCTGCTGGTGTGTCACTGCGCGGAGCGGGTGCGGCGGCGGTACGGCCCTGGCCGGCGGCCGGGGATGAAGCAGATCGAGCGGGAGGGCTACGCCTGGGCCCGGATGGGCATTGACAACCAGGGGGCCGCCGCGGAGTATCTCAGACAGTACGCCCGGCGGCAGGAGCGCGTCCCGCAGTACATGCGGGTGCTGGGGCTGGGGGAGCGGATACCGTCGGCCTCGGAGGAGAAGTACCTGACCGCCTGGCAGGAGATGGGCTTTCCGCCGGAGACGGTGGCCCTGGCCTATGACAAGACGGTGCTCAAGTGCCACGAGCTGAAGTGGCCCTACATCAACGGGATCTTGAAGCGGTGGCACGAGGCGGGCCTCCACACCCCGGAGGAGGCGGAGGCCGGAGACGGCCGGAAGGCGCCGGCCAAGTCCGCCGGGGGCCGGGGCGCGTGGGAGTACGTCTGACCCCGGGCCCCTGAGCCGGATAAAGGAGCGGAGAGATGGCATACGACGGAAAAGTGATGCGCCGGGCCCTTCAAAAATTTGAGGAGGAGCGCCGGGCGTGGGAGGAGCAGGAACAGCGGCGGCGGGAGAGCGTCTTTCAGCGGGCCCCCCGGCTGCGGGAGATCGAGGGGGAGCTGCGCTCCACCATGGGGCGGCTGGTGAGCGTCACCTTCCGCCGGGGAACGGACCCCGGGGGAGAGGTGGCCAGGCTGCGGGTGGAGAACCTGCGCCTCCAGCAGGAGCGGCAGGCGCTGCTGGAGGGGCTGGGCCTGCCGGAGGACTGCCTGGAGGAAAGGCCCGCCTGCCCCCTGTGCGGCGGCACAGGCTACCGGGACGGCGGCGTCTGCCGGTGCCTGCGGAGCTGCTACGCCCGGGAGCAGCAAAAGGAGCTGAGCCGGATGCTGGACCTGGGAGGGCAGAGCTTTGACACCTTCTCCCTGGAGTGGTACTCCGACCGGACGGAGCCGGGGCAGAAGCGCTCCGCCCGGAGCCACATGGAGGAGCGGGTGTACAACAGCTGCGCGGAGTTCGCCCACCAGTTCGGCCGCCGGTTTGAGAACCTGCTGTTCTTCGGCGCGCCGGGGCTGGGAAAGACCCACCTCTCCGCCGCCGTCGCCCGGGAGGTCAGCGGCGCCGGGTGGTCCGTGGTGTACGACACGGCGGGCCGCGTGTTCCGGGTGTTTGAGGACCGGAAGTTCGGCCGGGAGGAGGGCGAGGAGGCCGGGGAGGACGTGGAGCGGGTGCTCCGGTGCGATTTGCTGATTCTGGACGATCTGGGGACGGAGCTGACCACCGCCTTTGTCCAGAGCGCGCTGTACGAGATCGTCAACACGCGGCTTATAGAGCGGCGGCCCACCATCCTCAGCACAAACCTGATGCCGGACGAGCTGGGGAGGAGATACTCGCCCCAGGTGGCCTCCCGGATTCAGGGGGAGTACCAGCTGCTGCCCTTCGTGGGGGAGGATATTCGGAGATTGAAGAGGGAGCGGGGGCAATAGGGGCCGCCGGGGATACGATAAGGCGCGGACGCAAATGCGTCCGCGCCTTGGCCTGTCAGGTTCCGGAATGTCAATAAGCCAGCCTGATGATATGTTTGAGTATCGAGTAGCTAATTAAGGTAAGCGCGGCTAGAATGACGACGATGACAACCTGCCGCTGCCAGAGCTTTTCCGGAGCGTCCTTACCGATATGGATCAGTTTTAATATATGGTATAGCTCGCAGCAGAAAAAGCCTACGAAGATCAGCAAGGGCGGAAGCGTGATACCACGCCAGGAGCGGAGGCCAGAGAAGAACAGTTCCAAATCAAGTAGAAATTGCGCCTGCATTTCATTGAGATCTCCTTAATTAAACTCTGTATGTGGCACCGACCGTGAAGGGGTACCGCAGATAATAGCTGGAGCCGTAACTCTGTCCTATAGAAATAAGCTCTGCGGAAAAGCCCATATTGCGCGCTGCTGTTCGCGCAATTTCCGCGTTTCCGTCAGCAGAGATATACACAGATTGTTTGTCGGAAGAAATCCGGGCATCACCGACAGCATCCACGGTATATTCGCCACTGCTGCCGGGCAGAACCGTCACACTGCCAATTTCGGAGACATAACGTCCGGGAGGGCGGCTCTTAGCGCAGAGATGCGGTGACAGGCTCAGTTTGAGATATTGACGCTTCCGACAATGGCGACATTATCCACGGATCTCGCATAAAGCGAATATACGGATGCTGCCGTGGCGTTCAAGCCTCCCTCGCGACCTGAGGACAGGATTACGTATGCCCCATTTCCCGTGCTGTGCGCGTAGAGCTTGAACTCTACTCTGGCATAAGAGGGGGACCACGTTCCCTGAAAACCTACCCGCGATTTGGCGGGCATTTCGAAGTCATCTGTAATTTTATAAAATTCTCCATCAGCGGGAATATCGATCGTCTCGTAAACAATCGCGCGAGGAGCGGCATCTTCCGCGCCTGGATTATTTGCAATCAGGGAACCCTTTGCGTATGCCGTACCGATTGGCGTAAGGAGAGACAGACACATGGCCAGCGCCAAAATAGACACCACGGTTCTTTTCATAAGTACACTCCTCTTGTATAAAATCAATAAGTCACGGTACCGGAGACGGAGACGGTGGAACCGGAATTGTTCCGGATCGCCAGGGTGTAATCCCCCCGCTGGTCGACCTTAAAGGTTTCGTTGAAGCTGCCCCGCTGCCCCGGGAGGGAGTAAAACAGTCCGTCCGGGGCCATCAGGCCGAAGTCCACGCCGGCGGACTGGGGAGTATAGGTGGCCTTAATGGTCACCGTATCACCGATGTCCAGTGGAAACGTGGAATCCGCAGTAAAAGTTGACTGTTTGCTGACATCCACGCTGAACCGCCCGGAGGCCCGCTCAATTGACAATGTGTTCGCCTCCGGTTCCGCCTGCACCGCGCCAGCATTCATTGTCAGGCAGGCAAAGGCAAGGATGATGGCCAGAAGCAGGAAAAATCCTTTTTTTAATCTCATAATAGTTCACCTCCTCTCTTATGGCCACTCCAGTGAAAAGGTGCCGCTGGATGATGTATGCTGTAAGCGATGTATTTCAAATGCATCAAATACAACGTACAGTCAGC
>CAJUDV010000002.1 GCA_910585385.1 uncultured Oscillibacter sp.
TCGCCCGGGCCCTGGCGGCCAAGCCCGCCATCATCCTGGCCGACGAGCCCACCGGCAACCTGGACAGCGCCACCAGCCTGGACGTCATGAGCCTGCTGAAAACCACGGGGCAGAAGTTCAGCCAGACCATTGTCATGATCACCCACAACGAGGACATCGCCCAGATGACCGGCCGGATCGTCCGCATCGAGGACGGACGGATCGTAACGCGGGGGTGAGGGCCATGATAAAGGTACCCAACAAATCCTGCGTCCGCCGCCTGGGATTCCGGTCCATGCGGGCCGCCCGGACCCGGAACATCGTGGCGGTGCTGGCCATCGCCCTGACCACCGTGCTGTTTACGTCTCTCTTTACCATCGCCTCCTCCATCAACTATTCCTTCCAGCAGGAGAATTTCCGCCAGGCGGGCGGCGACTTTCACGGCACCATCAAGGGCCTCACCTGGGAGCAGGTGGAGGAAATGCGGTCAGACCCGCTGATTCAAGGGGACTTCGCCCGGTTGTTCGTGGGCATGCCCGTGGACCCGCCCTTCAACAAATCCCATGTGGAGGTCTCCTACCTGGAGCCCGCCGCCGCGCCCCACTACTTCTGCCAGCCAGTCGAAGGGACCCTCCCCCGGGAGGGCACCGACGAGGCCGCCACGGACACCCGCGTTCTGGCCCTTCTGGGGGTGGAGCCGAAGGTGGGCGCGAAATTCACCATTTCCTTCTACCTTGACGAAAACACCTCCAGCCGGAAGTTGGTCACCCGGACCTTCACCCTCTCGGGATGGTGGGAGTACGACAGCGCCCTGGTGGCCAGCAATGTGCTCCTGCCCCGCTCCGCCGCCGAGGAGTTCTGCGCCCAGGGCAGCGGGGACCCCTACTCCATGACCGGAGAATGGAACCTGGACATGATGTTCAAAAGCGACCTCCAGATCGAGGAGAACATCCTTCAGATCCTGGAGAACCACGGCTATCAGCACGACGACCCCCAGGGGGAGAATTACTTGAAAATCGGCGTCAACTGGGGCTACTCCGGGGCCCAGCTTTCCAACAGCTTTGATATCTCCACGCTGATCGCCATTGTGGTTTTGCTGCTGCTGATTATCTTTACCGGCTACCTGATTATCTACAACGTCTTCCAAATTTCCGTCACCAACGATATCCGGTTTTACGGCCTTCTGAAAACCATCGGCACCACCGGGAGGCAGCTCCGGCGCATCCTCCGCCAGCAGGCGTGGCTCCTGAGCCTCATTGGCATCCCTCTGGGACTGGTACTGGGCTTCATTGTCGGCAACAAGCTCACCCCGGTGATCATGGCCCAGCTGAGCTACAAGAATGCCTTTGTCTCCTTCAATCCTCTGATTTTCATCGGCGCGGCGGTGTTCTCCCTGCTGACGGTGTTCCTCTCCTGCGCCCGGCCCGGGCGGATGGCGGCCAAGGTCTCCCCGGTGGAGGCCGTGCGCTACACCGAGGGCGGCGCGCCCAAAAAGGCGGGGAAGCGGGAGAAGGTCCGCAAAGCCCAGAGCGGCGCGTCCCTTCCGGGCATGGCCTGGGCCAACCTGGGCAGGAGCCGGGGGAAAACCGTGGTGACGGTCATTTCCCTGACGTTGGCGGTGGTGCTGGCCACGATTACCTACACGTTCTCCACCGGCTTCGACATGAACAAGTACCTGGCCCATAAGGCCGAGGTGGACTTTATCCTGGGGGACGCGGCCTACTTTCAGACCAGCGGCGGCTTCCGCACCGCCGATCAGGCGGTGCCGGAGAGCATCATCTCCGACGTGAGCGCCCGGAGCGGCGTGGAGGAGAGCGGACGGGTCTACGGCGGCGTCTCCGCCGCGATGCAGTTCGTTACCGAGGACTGGCTCCGGATGAGCTGGGGAGCGTATAACTCCCCGGAGGCCGTGGACCAGATCATCGAGTTCACAAACCGTCTGCCCAGCGGCCTTCTGGAGGCCAACGTGCAGATGTACGGCATGGAGGACTTCCCCCTGTCCCTGCTGGACGTGCTGGACGGCGACCTGGCCCCCCTGTCGGACCCCAGCCAAAAGGCCATCGCCGCCGTGTACCTGTCCGACGACTACAACTCCACCCAGTGGGGCAGCAACTGGGCCAAGCTGGGGGACACCGTGACCATACGCCACATCGACCAGATGGAGTATTTTTACCGGGACACCGGGGAAATCATTGAGGACGTGGACGCCGCCATTGAGAGCGGCCGCCCCTGGGGGGAGCGGGCCAAGGTCTATGAGGACGTGGACTACACCGTCTGCGCCCTGGTGCGGATTCCCAACTCCATCTCCTACCGCTACCGGGTTGTGGGCGCGGATGAGTTCATCCTGGGGGCGGAGCGGTTCAAAAAGGACACCGGAACGGACAGCGTCATGACCTATGTCTTCAACACCACCGACGAGGCGGAGGGGGACATGGAGTCCTTCCTGGCGGAGTACACCGAGAGCGTCCAGCCCCTCTACGACTATGAGAGCCGGGCCACCTACGTCGCCGAGTTCGAGGGCTTCCGGAGCATGTTCATGACCATGGGCGGAGCGCTGAGCCTCATCATCGGCCTGGTAGGTGTGCTGAACTTCATCAACGCCGTGCTGACGGGCATCCTCACCCGGAAGCGGGAGCTTGCAATGCTGCAATCCGTGGGCATGACGGGAAAGCAGCTCAAGACCATGCTGGTCTTCGAGGGGCTGTACTACACCCTCCTGGCCCTGGCGGCGTCCCTGGCGATGACGGTGGTTCTGGGTCCCCTGATGGGGAGCACCCTGGGAGAGATCTTTTGGTTCTTCACTTACCGCCTGACGGTGACGCCCATTTTGCTGGTGCTGCCGGTGTTCTTGGCGCTGGGGATTGCGGTGCCCCTGCTGGTGTGCCGCTCCGTGGCGAGGCACACCATTGTGGAGCGCCTGCGGGAGGCGGACGCCTGAGAGGCGCGATGATAAGATGATAAAGAGACACGGCCCCAAAGGGGCCGTGTCTCTCTATTCACGCGAAGGCGTCATTTCAGCTGGTCCAGGGTCAGGGAGAAGCTGTCCATGAAGACCTCCAGGAAATACGCCACCTCCGGCAGGCCGTAGGATTCCAGGGCGCCGCGGGTCTGGGCGGCGGCCTCCCGGAACTCCGTGTTTCCGGCTTTCAGCTCCTCCACGCACTTGATGTAGGCGGAGAGCTTGTCCGCAGCCTTCACCAGCCGCTCCGTCTCCGGGGGGACCTCCGTCAGCAGGGGGGCGTAGGCGCTGTGCAGCTCCTCCGGCAGCATGGCCAGGAGCTTCCCGTTGGCCACGGCCTCCACATCCTTGTAGGCGCCCCGGATGGCGGGGTTGCCGTACTTGATGGGGGTGGGCATGTCCCCGGTGAGAATCTCGCTGGCGTCGTGATACAGCGCCGCCGCCGCCACAGCCCCGGCATCCACGCAGCCGCCGAATTTCTCGTTGCGGATTACCGCCAGGGCGTGGGCCAGCACCGCCGCCTGGTGGCTGTGCTCCTGGACGTTCTCCGGGGCGGTGTTGCGCATCAGGGCCCAGCGCTGGATAAACCGCATCCGGGAGATATAGGCAAAAAAGTGGCTTTTCATTGTTCAGTCCTCCGCGAGCCTGCCCAGCAGAACCTCACCGTTTGTGCCGGTAATGTGGACGTTTTTGACAATATTATGGAGATTTTCCCCCTCTGCCACCACCTCCATATAGTTGGGGGCGTGGCCGAGGAACCGGCCCTCCCTGGGCTGTTCGAAGAGGACGGCATACGTCCGCCCCACGCAGCCCCGGAGGTACGATGAGCGCATCTCCTCCGCGGCGGCGGCGGCCCGCCTGGCCCGTTCCGCCTTGACGGCCTTGGGCACCTGGGCCATCTTTTCCGCCGGAGTGCCGGGGCGGACGGAGTAGGGGAAGATGTGCATTTTGGCAAAGCCGCACTTTTGAATAAAGGCCAGGGTCTGCGCGAATTCTTCCTCTGTCTCCTCAGGAAAGCCGGTAATGAGGTCCGTGGTGACGGCCGGGCGGTCAAACCAGCGGTTCAGCAGCTCCACGGATTGGAGATACCGGGCTGTGCCGTACTTTCGGTTCATGCGACGCAGCGTTTCGTCGCAGCCGCTCTGGAGAGACAGGTGGAACTGGGGGCACAGGTCCGGCAAGTCCGCGCACCGGCGGCAGAACGCCTCCGTGACGGTGCGGGGCTCCAGGCTGCCCAGCCGGACGCGGACACCGGGAGCAGCCGCGCAGACGGCCTCAATCAGGTCCGCCAGGCCGGGGCGGCCATCCAGGTCTCGGCCCCAGGAGGAGATCTCAATGCCCGTCAGCACGATCTCCCGGTAGCCCGCCGCCGCCAGGGCCGCCGCCTGTTCCGCCGCCTGGTCCAGGGGCAGGGAGCGCACCGGCCCCCGGGCATAGGGGATGATGCAGTAGGAGCAGAAGTTGACGCAGCCGTCCTCCACCTTCAGCATGGCCCGGGTGCGCTGGTCCAGCCCTCCGGCGGGCAGGATCTCAAAGTCCCGGCGGTCAAATGCCCGGTCCAGGGCGGTGCGGCGGGAGCGGTCCTCCGCGGCCTGCTCCAGCAGGGTGATGAAGCCCGCGCGGTCCCCGGTGCCGGCGATGAGGTCCGCGTCCAGCTGTTCCATGTCCCCCGGGTGGGTTTGGGCGTAGCAGCCGCACAGGGCCAGCACCGCCCCGGGGCGCTCCCGGCGGATTTTGTGCAATGCCTGACGGGACTTCTGGTCGCTGACCGCCGTGACGGAGCAGCTGTTCACCACATAGGCGTCCGCGTCCTGGGAGAAGTCCACAATTTGGTGGCCCCGCTGCCGCAAAAGGCGCTCCATGGCCTGGGTCTCGTATTGGTTTACCTTGCAGCCCAAGGTGTAAATGGCGATTTTCATGGGGGTGTCCTCTTCTTTGATGTGGTTGGGACTTTCCGCCTCCGGCGGGGCGCTATCCCTTTAAGCAGTCGCTGAATTCCCGCAGATCCCGCTTTTGCTCTTTGGAGAGGCTGTTGAACTCCACGCCCTGGATGGCGCCCTCCAGGGCGTACAGGTGGACCAGGCAGACCTGGGGGTACAGCGTTTTCAATTGGAAAAAGGCCTGCTTGGAGCCGGTTTGCGTCAGTTTCTCCGCCGAGCGGATGCCAACGGATTTCAGCTTCCTGGCCATCTCCCGGCCGATATTCGCCATGGTTTCCAATTCCGCCATAGGGTCTCCTCCGTCTTGCACTTTCCGGAAATCTCTTGTATAATAAAATATTAGACCTATTATAACGGTTTTTTCCCCGTTGAGCAAGCCCCAATCGGAGGGCTTTTTTAAGAGGTGTTGTCATGATTTATCTGGATCACGCCGCCACCGCCCCGGTGCCCCGGGCCGTGGCGGACGCTGTGTACGAGGTGCTGACGGGTCGGTTCGGCAACCCCAGCAGCCAGTACCCCCTGGGCCTGGAGATGAAAAAACAGATGGAGAATTGGCGGAAAACCGTCGCGGATGCCCTGGGGTGTGATGCAAAGCGCCTGTACTTTACATCCTGCGGCACCGAGGGGGATAACTGGGCCATCACCGCCGCCTGCTGGCAGAACCGCCACCTGGGGCGGCACATCGTCACCACCGCCGTGGAGCACAGCGCCGTGCTGGAGACCTGCAAGTGGATGGAGCGGCAGGGGTACCAGGTGACGTACCTGAAGCCGGACCGGCGGGGGCGCATCACGGCCGCCCAGGCGCTGGAAGCGGTGCGGCCCGACACGGCCCTGGTGTCTTTGATGATGGTGAACAACGAGCTGGGGAACGTGTACCCTGTCGAAGAGATCGCCCGGGGCCTGGCGGCGGGGAATCCCAAGACCCTCCTTCACACCGACGCCGTCCAGGGCTTCCTGGAGGTCCCCTTTGCCGCGGATAAGCTGGGGGCGGATTTTGTCACCGTCTCCGCCCACAAGATCGGCGGGCCCAAGGGGGTTGGGGCGCTGTACATCGGCCCCCGGGTCCGGAATCCCCGGCCTCTGCTGGCCGGGGGCGGCCAGGAGGGCGGCCTCCGGGCCGGGACGGAGGCCACCGCCCAGATCGCCGGCTTCGCCAAGGCCGTGGAGCTGCGGCGGGAGGGCCTGGAGGAGAAGCTGGCCCGCCTGAAGGACCTGCGGGCCTATGCCGCGGAAGTCCTCTCCGCCATCCCGGACCTGACGCTCATTGCAGACGGGGAGGCCCCCCACATTCTGGCGGCGTCTCTGGCGGGGTGGCCCAGCCAGAATATTGTCAACGACCTGGGGAGCCAGGGGATCTGTATTTCCGCTGGCTCCGCCTGCCACCAGGGGAAGCCCAGCCATGTGGTGGCGGCCCTGGGGCTGCCCAAGCGCACCGCCAGCGGCGTCGTCCGCCTGAGCTTCGGTCCGGAGAACACCCGGGAGGAGATCGACGGCTGCGCCCAGGCTCTCCGCCGCCACCACGACCAGCGAATGCCCATGCTGTGATTCACCCCGGCGGAAATCATGGAAAGGAGAACCGGATATGCTTCGCTTTCTCCGCAGGGAGCCGGGCTTTTACCGGAACACCTGGATGCTGGCCCTGCCCATCATCCTGCAAAATCTCATCACCACGTCCCTGGGCTTTGTGGACACCTTTATGGTGGGCCTGCTGGGCCAGCCGGAGCTGTCCGCCGTCACCGCCGCCAACACCCCCATCTTTCTGGTGCAGATCATCATCTTCGGCCTCCTCAGCGGCCTCTCCGTGCTGGTGAGCCAGTACTGGGGCAAGCACGATACGGAGGCCATCAACCGCTGTATGGGCATTGCACTTTACACGGGCGTGTCTCTGGCGGCCCTTATTGCCCTGGCGCTGTTTCTGGCGCCCCGCCAGGTCATGGCGCTGGTGACGGACAACGCCCTTCTGATCCGGCTGGGAGCTCCCTATCTCCGGATCGTGGGCATCAGCTACGTCTTCAACACCGCCAGCTCCGTCTACGTGGGGGTGCAGCGCAGCACGGAAAACCCCGCCATGGGCCTCACCGTGTTCACCATCTCCATGGTGCTGAATACATTTTTGAACTATGTCCTGATCTTCGGAAAGTTTGGCGCGCCGGCCCTGGGCATCACCGGCGCGGCGCTGGCCACCCTCACTGCCCGGGTGGTGGAGTTTGCCGTCACCTTCCTCTACGCCCTGCGGGACCGGCGCGTTCCCCTGGCGCCCGCCGCCCTTCTCCACCCGGGCACCGCCTTTGTGGGGGACTTTTTGAAGTACTCCACCCCCGTGCTGGTGAACGACTCCCTGTGGGGCCTGGGCACCACCCTGATCACCGCCGTCATCGGCCACATGGCCATCTCCGAGGAGATGCTGGCGGCCTACGCCATCATGGGCAACATCGAGAAGTTCTCCACCGTGGCCTGCTACGGCATCTCCGGCGCGTCGGCGGTGATCGTGGGCAAGCGCATCGGCCAGGGGGCCTCCAAGGAGGAGGTCTATGAGGTGAGCTGGTGCATGCTGCTGCTGACGGTGCTGGTCGGCCTTGTGGTGTCGGCGTCTCTCGCGGCGCTGCTGCCCACGGTGTTTATCCCCTATCTCTACCCCCTGTTCCACCTGGAGGGGCTGTCCCTGGAGATCGCCGCCACCATGTGCGTGGTGTTTGTCTTTATGATGCCCACCAAGGCCTTTGACATTACCAACATCTCCGGCGTTCTCCGGGCCGGGGGAGACGTGCGGGTGTCCGCGGTCATCGACGTGGGCTCCGTGTGGCTGGTGGCTCTGCCCATCACCGCGCTCTCGGCCCTGGTGTTTGAGGCGCCGGTGGCCCTGGTGTGCCTGGGCATCCAGGCGGAGGGTCTCAGCAAGGTGCCATTGGGCATCTGGCGGCTCCGGAGCCGGAAGTGGATCAACGATGTGACACGGGAGGGGACGTCATGAGCCTCTTTTGCTGCCCCGTCTGCGGGGCGCCCCTGGAGCGGGGGGAGCGGGCCTACGCCTGCCCCGCGGGCCACAGCTACGACCTGGCCAGAGAGGGCTACGCCTACCTTCTTCCCCCCAACCAAAAGCACTCCGCCGCCCCCGGGGACGACCGCCAGATGGCCCAGGCCCGGCGGGAATTCCTCTCCAAAGGGTATTATGAGGCGCTTTTGAATACGCTTTGTTGTCAGGTTTTGTCCGAGTGCGGCGAATCCCCGGCGATTCTGGACGCCGGCTGCGGCGAGGGCTACTACACCGCCGGAATCTTCCAGGCTCTGCGGGCCGCGGGGAGGACGCCCCGAATGGCGGGGACGGATATATCCAAGTTCACCCTCCGCGCTGCCGCCAAGCGGGAAAAGGGCGTGGAGTTTGCCGTGGCCTCCTCCTACCACCTGCCTTTGGCGGACAACAGCGCCGACCTGTTGTTGGACTGTTTCTCCCCCCTGGCCCTGGAGGAGTTCCGCCGGATACTGCGGCCCGGGGGCGCGTTTTTCTACGTGGTTCCCGGGGAGCGGCATCTGTGGGAGCTGAAGCAGGTACTGTACGACCGTCCCTACCTCAATGAAGAGAAGGAGACGCCCTACCAGGGCTTCACCTACCGGCGGATCGTCCCCGTGGACGGGAGCATCACCCTGCCCAGTCAGGCGGACATTCAAAACCTCTTTTGCATGACCCCGTATTGCTGGAAGACGCCCAGGTCCGGCAGGGAACGTCTGGCGGCGCTAGAGCGTCTGGAGGCGACCGTTTCTTTCCGGGTCCACATCTTCCGCAGGTTATAGCCGCCGCAGGGACCGCAAAGCGGCCATATGCTGACTTATATAATTAGAGCAGTTCTCAAAAATACTGAGAAAAGTTCAGCGGTCCGGGGATCGCATAGCCGCGTTATCGTCCTTGACGGTCGTCAGCCCGCCTGCGTCCGCCGCCTTGCCCTGCGATTCCCGTCCTCACTTCCTTTTTTCATTATTTTCGAGAACTGCTCTAAGAGGACGCGCAGCCTAGCTGCGCGTCCTCTTTCCGTATTCACGCTCTGGCGTGCCGCTGCCGCACCGGGGCGGGCAGGGGCGGCAGAATCCGCTCCCGGCGGTAGATCTCCCGCAGCTTCTTCCCCACGGCCTCCAGGCTCCGGCTCTCCGCCGTGGCCCGGCCCGCGGAGGTCAAATCCGGCAGGGAACCTGCGAGCATGCCTTCAACGCTCTGTTGAAACTCATCGGTCGCCGACGCTTTGTATACGTTTTTGCCGTTCTCCAGCCACCCGCTGTACACGGGGATGTCCCGCACTACCGTGGGGATTCCGCAGGCCAGGGCCTCCAGCACCACGATGCCCTCGGTCTCCTCGCGGCTCATGAAGGCGAAGACGTCGGCTCCGCAGTAGGCCTCCCGCAGCCGCTCCCGGTCCACAAAGCCGGGGAAGCGGACGTTGGCGGGGGCGCTCTCCATGGCCCGGACGATCTCCTGAGGGATGAGCCGGGGATCTGTCCAGCCGAACCACAAAAATTGAGCGGAGGGAATCCTGCGGGCCAGGTCCAGAAACTCCGGCAGGCCCTTCCGGGCGATGGTGTGGCCCACGGAGATCACCGTCCGGGCGTTTTCCTCCAGACCGTACCGGAGGCGGAAGGCGGCCCGGGCGGCGGGGTCCGGCCGGAAGTAATCCGTGTCCACGCCGTTGGAGATGCTGTACACCGGGCGTTTCAGCCCGTAGCTCTCCAGCAGCCGCCGGGAGTACTCCGTGGGGGTCAGCACCACGTCCCCCAGGCCGTAGCAGAACTTGATCCACTGCCGGAACAGCGGGGCCAGGGCGTCGGAGCCCTTGAAGGAGCCCCGGAAGTCCTCCATGGTGGAGTGGCCGTACCAGACCACCTTCCTCCCCCGCAGGCGGGCCCCCAGGGCCGCCAGCACGGAGTCCGGCAGAACGGTGTTCACATGGACGGCGGCGGCGTCTCTGGTCCAGCGGGAGGTGGTTCCGATCTCCGCCCGCCGCAGGCACTCCCGCTGGTGGCGGATGGCCTGTCCCACGCCGCTGCGGCCCACCAGCTTCTCCCCGCCGCTGTAGATGTAGATTTTCATGGCGTCCTCCTCATTTGTTTCGCTGCTCTTAGCATGCCAGAAGTCTCTTGCGAACAACCGGACAAAATTCTTACAAATTTTCTGCGGTTTTGCCCATATGCGCCGGGATTTTGGGCGCACTCATCCAGGCGGGCGTCTCCGCCCGCTTTTTTTGCCCTGCCGCCGGCGGCCTTCCCCGGCAAATCTGAGGCTTGCGCCGCTGGCACGGCTTTTCGGTTTTTACGTGAACCGCCAATTTACGGCGGGAAATTTTTCAAGCCCCGGGCGCTTTCCTCAGCGGACGATCATCTGCCACACGGCGGTGAGGCCCAGGCTGTACAGGGCGATGGCGAAGGGCTTGCCCAGAAGGATGATGGCGGTGTACCTGCGCCAGGTCATGTCCGTGGTGCCCGCCAGATAGCACAAAAAGTCGTCCGGCGCCACCGGCAGGAAGATGGCCAGGGCGAAGAGCCGGGCGAAGCGGTCCCGCTCCTCCGCCCACCGGCTGTAACGCTGGATGGTCTTCTCAGAGAACAGCAGGGACAGCAGGGGCCTGCCGCAGTTCCGGGCCACGGCAAAGGCCATGAGGGAGCCTGCGCAGATACCCACATAGTTGTAGACAAAGCCCCAAACCGGGCCGAACAGGATCACGCCCACCAGGCACCCCAGGCCCCCGGGCAGCACGGGCACCACCACCTGCACCGCCTGAAAGGCGGTGAACAGCAGGGCCCCGGCGATTCCCAGGCTGGAGACCAGGGCCTCCAGACGCTCCTGGGAGGTCAGCACGCCGGTTTGCCAGCCCCACAGGGCCACCGCCACGCACAGGAGGAACCCGGCGGCGGACACGGCCTGGAGGACCGTCTTCTCCGCGGGCCGGCTCACGCGGAGACACCCCGGCAGACCTCCGCCGCGGCGCGGCGGGCAATCTGCTCTTCGTAGATGGCCTCCACCCGCTCCGCAAAGCGCTGGGCGGAGAACTCCTCCGCGGAGGCCCGGGCGCCCCGGGCCAGCCGCTCCCGGTGGTGGGGATGGGCCAGAAAGTCGGAGAGCCTGGCCTGGAACTCCGCCTCGTCCCGGTACTGCCAGCCGTTCTCCCCGTTCCGAATCACACCGGCAAGGCAGGGGTCCGCCCGGCACAGGGCGGGGACGCCGGCGGCCAGGGCCTCGATGTAGGTCAGTCCCTGGGTCTCGCTGGTGGAGGCGCTGACAAACAGGTCTCCCAGCTGGTACCAGTCCGCCACCTGTTCCGGAGGTACCATGCCGGCGAACACCACGTCCGGAGACGTCAGGCCCAGGGCCGCCGCCGTCTGCTCCAGCCGCGGGCGGTCGGGACCGTCTCCCACGATGAGAAGGGTGACGGGGGCGTCCCGCATGGCGGCGCGGCAGCGCAGCAGCTCGTCGGCGTTCTTCTCCTCCGCCAGGCGGCCCACGGAGACCAGAACGGTTCGCTCCGCCGGAATATCCAGGCTGGCCCGCAGCACCGCGGACCGCCAGGGGTCCGCCTCTCTGTTGAAGGGGGCGAGGTCGATGCCGGAGGGCACCACAAACACCGGGCAGCGGACGCCGTAGCGCTGCAGCAGCATCCGTACCTTGCCGGTGGGGGCGATGAGACAGTCCGTCCGAGCCGCTACCCACCGTGAGAACACCGCCGCCGCCTGCTTTCCAAACCGGACGCTGGGGGAGAAGTAGTGGGTGTAGTCCTCGTACACCGTGTGGTAGGTGTGGACCAGGGGGATGTCCAGCTCCTCGGCGATGCGGCGGGCCAGGAAGAAGGTGGAGAACTCGCACTGGGAGTGGACCACCTCCGGCCCCCAGGCAATCAGCTCCCGCACCCACTTTCCCGCCAGGGCCGTCCGCAGCCGGGCGCCGGGGTACACAAGGCCCGCGGCGATGGAGCCAAGGTACGTCACGCCGCCGCTCTCCCAGGAGCGGCGGCTCTGGGACAGGGTCAGCACCCGGACCTCGTGTCCGCGCCGCTCCAGCTCCTGCCGGAGATTTTTCACCGAGGTCACCACCCCGTTGACGGCGGGGCTGTACCAGTCGGATGTAATGAGAATTTTCATGTGGGGTCCCTCTTTTCGCGTTGTTCTAACCATTCTTACGAGATGGCGGATTGTTTTTCTTCAAAATCCGGAAATTATTTTATGTCACCCTTGTATCACTGTACTAGTGTATTAGATATAATAATACAGTTAATACAGCTTGTCAAGGGGCGCGGCGGATTTTTGCCGGATTTTTGAAGCGCCGCTGTTACGTTTTGAGAATATCACCGGAATCTGTCCAAAATCTTTCTGAAATCTAACGGTTTTGAAAGAACGGCGGCCCCAGCGGCACGCAGGGCCGCCGGGACCGCTGAGCGGGGGTCAGCGCCGCGCCTCGCCGCCTACGATCCGGTCGTAGGCGGAGGCGGTGAGGCCGTAAACCAGGGCGTAGATGACGCAGAAGGCCAGCATGGTTCCGGCGGTGCAGAGGGCGAACAGCCGCACGTCGTGGAGGTTGAAGAGCTCCAGCATCCTCGAGAGCATGGGGAAGGCCGCCAGCACGTGGACCCCCGCCGTCCCCAGGGGCAGGAAGAACACCAGCAGGATCTGGCTGTGGATGGAGGCCTTGACCTCCTTCTCCGTCATGCCCACCTGGCGGCAGATGTGGTAGCGCCGCTGGTCCTCGTACCCTTCGGAGATCTGCTTGTAGTAGATGATGAGGACGGTGGTCATCAAAAAGAGGAGCCCTAAGAACACCCCCAGGAACAAGAAGCCCCCGTACATGGCGTAGTACTCCCTTGCCTGGTCCTGCTTGCTGACAGAGCTGATGCCGCCCTCCCGCAGGCTCAGGCGGTGCACCAGGTCCTCGGTCTGGGCCAGCTTTTCCCCGTAATCCTCTCCGGGCAGATTCATCTGGATACGGAACTGGCGGCCGGTGCGGTCCCGGTCCATGGCCATGAGGCTTTCCGCCGTCTCCCGGTCCGCCACCACCAGGAACAGCTCCACCTCCTCGCCGCCCAGCAAGTTGGTGGTGGCGTGACGGATGGGGTCTGTGATCCCGCCCTGGACATGGAAGGAGTATCCCTCCAGGTCAGAGGGGGATTCGATATATGAGGCGGGGTGCTCGTCGTTGAACCGGGCGATCCGGAAGTCTGCGGGGAAGTTCTCCAGGCCAACGGCATGAACCAGCGCCTCGCCCGGAGCCAGGCTGACGGCCTGGCCGGTCAGGCGGGCGTAGTCCTCCGCGGCCACGATCTCCAGCAGCGTCCGCTGGGTGCCGGGGCTCATATTCAAAGACAGCACCCCGTTGCGCCACCCGCAGTACACCCAGTAGCGGTTATAATATTGAAGGTCCTGGATATCACAAACAGAGGCTGCCTCCCGCCGCACCTCCTCCAGGTATGCCATGGAGTCTCCGCTTTGCTGGTCCAGGTCCTGGAGGAACTCGATGTCGTAGGGGAACATCTGCTCCAGGGCCCGGTCCAGGCCGACGTACAGACAGATGGTGGTGGACACCGTCACCAGCACCATGGTGGAGAGGATGCAGATGTTGGCAAGGCCCACGGCGTTTTGCTTCATGCGGTAGAGAAGGCCGGAGACGGCGGTGAAGTGATTTGTCTGATAGTAGAAATTCCTGTTGGCCCGGAGCCGCTTCAGCAGGGCGACGGACCCGGCGGTGAACAGACAGTAGGTGCCCAGCATCACCAGCGCCACTGCCGGGAAGAAAAAGGCCATGGCCACAATGGAGCTTTTCATGGTAAAGGAGAGGCCGTAGCCCCCCAGCAGGGCCGCGAGGCCGATGAGCGCCAGCAGCCACCTGGTCCGGGGCTCCCGCTCCCCGGCGCTCTCACTGTGGAGCAGCTCCACGGGTCTGGAGCGGTACAGCCGGAGGAGGTTTTGGAACAGCGTCAGGACCATCAGCACGGCGAAGAGGACGGCCGTCTCCGCGATTCCCGGCAGGCTGACGGAAAAGCCGAACAGCACCGGCAGGTGGGACATTTTCAAAACCACCAGCAGCATCAGCTTTGAGAGGAGAATGCCCGCGAGAATTCCGCCGCTGATCACCGCCGCCGTGCACAGGGCCGTCTCCCAGCACATCACCAGGGCGATGTGGCGCTTCTCCAGGCCCAGGATGTTGTAGAGGCCCAGCTCCCGCTGCCGCCGCTTCATGACGAAGCTGTTGGCGTACAGCAGGATCACGGCGGCAAAGAGAGCCACCACAAAGCAGCCCATGTCGCTCAGGGACTGGAGGTACATGGCACCCCGGACGGTTTTCAGCGTCTCGTGGCCGGAGAGGAAGCGGAGGATGTAGTACATGGCCGCCACGCCGCCGCAGGAGAGGAGGTAGGGCCCGTAGTACCGCCCGTTCCGCATGAGGTTCACCAGGGCCAGCCGGGGAAAGAAGCCGGACTTACGCATGGGACTCACCGCCTTGGGAGAGCACCGTCAGGGTGTCGGAGATGCGGCGGAACTGGGCCTCCTGGGTCTCCCCGCCCCGGTAGAGCTGGTGGTAGACCTGGCCGTCCCGCAGGAACAGCACCCGCCCGGCGTGGCTGGCGGCCTTGACGGAGTGGGTGACCATTAAAATGGTCTGGCCGTCCCGGTTGATCTCCCCAAAGAGCTCCAGCAGGTTGTCGGAGGCCCGGGAGTCCAGGGCCCCGGTGGGCTCGTCCGCCAGGACGATCTGGGGCTCGGTGATGAGGGCCCGGGCGGCGGCGCAGCGCTGTTTCTGTCCGCCGGAGACCTCATAGGGGAATTTGTCCAGGATGTCGGAGATGCCCAGCTGCTTTGCCAGGGGGCGGAGCTTGGCGTCCATGGCCTCAAAGTCCTTCCCCGCCAGCACCAGGGGCAGGAAGATGTTGTCCCGCAGGGAGAAGGTATCCAGCAGGTTGAAGTCCTGGAACACAAAGCCCAGGTGGGAGCGGCGGAAGGCCGCCAGGTCCCGCTCCCGGATGTCGGAGAGGGCCTTGCCGTTGAGACAGACCTCCCCGGCGGTGGGGCGGTCCAGGGCCGCCAGGATGTTTAAGAGGGTGGTTTTGCCGGAGCCGGACTCCCCCATAATGGCCACATACTCCCCGGGCTCCACGGAGAAGCTGACGCTGCGCAGGGCCTCCACCTGGTTTCCGCCGAAGCGGGTGGTGTAGACCTTCTGCAGGTGCTGTACTTCCAGTAATGACATGAAAATGTCCTCCTTGGGTTGGATTCTGCACCCAGTATACCAGACGCGCCGGACCGCCAGCCATCGATTTGGCTTACAGTCCGGCGCGATAGCTTACAATTTTGTAAGGTTGGGAGAACCGGGAACTCACTGAGGCCAAGTCCGACGACCGGGGAGCGGGAGCCGGGCGGTTGAGGGGGAATGGCCCCTGCGCTTTCTCACTCCACCACCCGCCGCCCCCGGCTCAGGTCCAGGCGCACCAGGGTGCCCTGGCCGGGGCGGGAGGTGACGGTAATGCCGTGACCCAGCCGCTCACACACCTGCTTGCTGAGGTACAGCCCGATGCCGGTGGACTTCCGCTCCGTCCGGCCGTTGTACCCGGTAAAGCCCTTTTCAAAGACCCGGGGCAGGTCCTCGGGCCGGATGCCGATGCCGCTGTCGGCAATGACCACCGTGTCCCCGTCGCCGTAGACGCGGATAACGCCGCCCTCCGGCGTGTATTTCAGGGCGTTGGAGAGCGCCTGCTCCACCACGAAGCCCAGCCACTTGCCGTCCGTCAGCACGGTCTTTCCCGTCTCGCGGAAATCCAGGGTGATCTTTTTCAATATGAACATCTTGGCCAGCTTCCGCACCGCCCCCCGGAGGAGCTGGTCCAGGTTGCAGTCCTGGAGGACGTAGTCCGTGGAGCTGCTGTCCAGCCGCAGGTAGGACAGGACCATCTCCACGTACTGCTCGATCTTTAAGAGCTCCACCTCCAGGGGGGCTCTGTCCGGCCTCTCCTGGAGCAGCAGGCCCAGGGCGGCGATGGGGGTTTTGATCTGGTGGGCCCAGACGGTGTAGTAGTCCGTCATGTCCCGGAGGCGGTTCTCATTTTCCGCTGCCAGCCGGGTCCGGTCCTGGCAGAGCGCCTGGATCAGGGCCTGGTAATCCTCCTCCAAAAGCCCTGTGGGAGGCGGCAGGGGCAGGACCTTCTCCCGGGCCTGCCGCAGCAGCAGGCGCAGTTCCTGGTGCCGGGCGCGGAAGCGGCCATACCCCAGGGCGAAGAGGACCAGCCCCAAAACCAGGCACAGGGCCCCGGCGTAGATCAACGCCTCCGCCGGCAGGCTGTACAGGAAAAACACCGCCGCGAAGATCACGAAGAATCCCGCCAGCAGAAGCAGCAGCTTGTACTGCCGCCGCAGGTACGCCGCGAGCAGGTTCATAGGCGGTCCTCCACCAGGTAGCCAGCCCCCCGGCAGGTGCGGATGAAGCCGCCGAGGCCGGCGGCCTCCAGCTTTTTGCGCAGGCGGTTCACATTGACGCTGAGGGTGTTCTCATCCACGAAGCTGTCCGAGGCCCACAGGCATTCCATGATGGTCTCCCGGCTGACGATAGACCCCTTGCGCTCCAGGAGAAGCTGGAGGATCTTGTGCTCGTTTTTGGTGAGCTCCACCCGCTGCCCCGCCGCCGTCAGCGTGCCGTGGTCGAGGTTCAGCACCGCCCCGCCGCAGGAGAGCAGCCGGGCCGCGGGGCCGAAGTCGTAGGCCCGCCGCAATGCCGCCTGGACCTTGGCGGAGAGGACCTGGAGGTCAAAGGGCTTGGGCAGCAGGTCGTCCCCGCCCATCTGCATGGCGGTGACCATGCTGACGTTGTCCGAGGCGGAGGAGACAAAGATGATGGGCACCTTGGAGACCCGGCGGATCTCCGTACACCAGTGGTAGCCGTTGAAGAAGGGCAGGGAGATGTCCAGCAGCACCAGCTGGGGGTCAAAGGCGGCGAATTCCGAGAGCACGCTGTCAAACCGCTCTGCCTGGGCCACTTCATAGCCCCAGCCCTCCAGATGCCGTTTCATAGCCCCGGCAATCACAGGGTCGTCCTCCACGATGAAAATTCGGTACATGGTTTTCCGCCTCCCAAATAAACTCGTTTGGAGCATACCACCGCCAAAGGGAAAAGTCAAATGAAAGAGGAGCCGCCTTCGGCGGCTCCTCTGCATGTCAAAAAAGCGGCGCAGCCGCTTTTTGACAGGGGGGTTCGCTCTGCTCTGCGCCTCGGCTGCGCGCCTGCAGCGCACAATTCGGCGCCCGCTCCGCGCAAAGTGTTTTTCCCACGTACACGCCGCGGGAAAAACGATTCCGCTTTATTTCGCGCCCGCGGGCGCGAAACTCCTGCGGAGGGCTTTTTTGACAGTCTGAGGAGCCGCCAAAGGCGGCTCCTCTCCTCGATGGATTCACTCCACCTCCCGGGAGACGGGGGTGAAGGCCACCTTTGTCTCCGGGCTGTCCGCAGACCGGATGGTGATGAGACTGCCGTCCGGGGTCTCCTCCTCGGTGGTCACATAGTCCTCCATGGGTGTACGCTCATTGGTCCAGCCCGTGTCGTTCTCCTCCAGGAAGGCCTCCACCGCGGCGGGGTCCGCCTTGGCGGGGTCCAGAGGCAGCTCGAACAGGGCCTGGACGCCGGTGAAGTCGCCGCAGAAATCAATGGTGCCGTCTTCATTCACGGTGAAGATAGTGTTCTTGGGCACGCCGCCGTCGTAGAAGGCCATGTACACCGTGCGGTCCGCGAACATCTCAATGCTCTCGGTGTCCAACAGGTAATAATATGCGCCATTCTCGGCAAAACCGGAGGCGAAGGCTCCCAGTGTCCAGTTGTTCACCGCCGCGGGAGAGCAGCCCGCCACCAGGGGGGTTATGGTATAGCCGGTGAAGTCAAAGGTCTCATTATCCAGCGGCTCCCCGTCCAGGCGGCGGAAGGACAGCACGGTGTAAGTCCGGGCGCTGTCCAGGTCCTGGTTCAGTACATCCAGATGCTCGCCGGACACCAGACCCATCAGGGTCACGGCAAAGTCCCCGGTCTCCACGGTCTCGTCGATGATGATGGCGTCGGGGCCCGCAAAGGCCTCCGCCAGCAGGGGCATCTCATTGCGCTCCGCCACCTGGGAGGGCGTCAGCCACACCAGGGCGGCGGAGACGGACACGATCAAAAGGGCCACGGCGGCGGCCAGGGACACCGCCATCTTTTTGGTTTTGCTGAAATGCGTCATTTTGTTCTCCTTTTCTGATTCACGGGCGCGCTGGCGCAGCAGGTTCGCCGTCCGCTCCTGAAAATCGGCGGAAAAGGGGATCTGGTCAAAGGCCTCGCGGTAGGTTTTTCGATCCATCACACATCCTCCTTCAGCAGCTGCCGCAGCCGCTCCCGGCCGCGGGCCAGGCGGGTGCCCACCGTGGCGGTGGGCAGGCCCAGCGTCTTTGCGATCTCTTTGATGGAATACCCCTCATAGTAATAGAGGTGGATGACAGCGCTGTACTTGTCCGGCAGCGCCCGGACGGCGGAGAGGAGATCGAGGGCGTCCTCCTGGACTGCCGGTTCCGCGGCCTCCTCCAGGGGGAGGTTCCGGCGCTCCGCCCCGCGGCGGATGTCGCTGGCGCGGTGGAGGGTGGCCCGGATGAGCCAGGCCTTCTCGTGCTCGGCATCCCGGAACGCGGGGCGGGCGGTGAGCAGCTTTAAGAACACCTCCTGCACGGCATCCTCCGCGTCGGCGGGGGAGTCCAGCCGGGCTGCGGCCAGGTGCAGCAGCATGGGGCTGTACCGCTCCACAATGCGTGAGATGATTTCATCGGTACCAAATGAAACCACGTTCTCAACTCCTTTCACCCTTAACACGGACGGGAGGCGGAATATTTTTCACCGGCGGAGGAAATCGAAAAAAATTACCCCGCCTATGAGACAAGTATACCATACTGGCCCATAGGCAGGGCGCCGCCGCGCTTATTTTTCTGCCGAGATGCAGACTGCGTGGCAGATGCCGGGGATGGATTCCCCCTGGAAGCTGGAGGTGGGAGAGAGCAGCGCCCCGGTGGGGGCGAAGACGATCTTCTTCCACTTTCCCCGCCGCATCTCCGTGAGGAGGTATCCGTTGAGCACGGAGGCGGAGCACCCGCAGCCGGAGGCTCCGGCGTGCATGTCCTGGCCGTCCCGGTCGTAGAGCAGCAGGCCGCAGTCCTGAAAATTCTCCCCCAGCTCCAGGCCGTCCCGGGAGAAAAAGTCCCGGACGATGCCGTGGCCCAGCTCCCCCAGGTCGCCGGTGATGACGAGGTCGTAGTCCCCGGGCGTGGTTCCGGTGTCCCGGAAGAAGGCCGACAGCGTATTGTAGGCGGCGGGGGCCATGGCCGCCCCCATGTTGTTGGGATCGGTGATCCCCTTGTCCACGATTTTGCCGCAGGTGATGTGGGTGATATAGGGCCCGGGACCCTCCCGGCCCAGAATGGTGCAGCCTGAGGCGGTGGCGGTCCACTGGGCGGTGGGGGTCCGCTGGCTGCCGTAGGGCACCGGCATCCGGTACTGCCGCTCGGCGGTGCAGAAGTGGGAGGAGGTGACGGCGGCGGCGCGCTCCGCGAAGCCCCCGTCGATGAGCATGGCCGCCAGGGACAGCGACTCCCCCATGGTGGAGCAGGCGCCATACAGCCCGTAGAAGGGGATGCCCAGTTCCCGCAGGCCGAAGGAGGAGCCGATACACTGGTTTAAAAGGTCTCCCGCCAGGATATAGTGAATGTCCTTGGGCTTCAGCCGGGCCTGGTCCAGAGCCCGCTGGACCACCTTCTTCTGCATGGCGGACTCCGCCTTCTCCCAGGTTTTCTCCCCGAAGAAGGAGTCCTGGCTCAGCTCGTCGAAGTACCCGGATAAGGGGCCCTGGGCCTCGAACTTGCCGCCGATGTTGGCAAAGGAGAGCACGGAGGGCGGGGTCCCCAGGGCAAGGGTCCGCTGGCCGGTTCGTTTTTCGTTCATGGAAAGCCACCTCATTTTGACGGATTTTCCATAGGGTGCCCGAAACGGGGAAAACTAGTCATCCGCCTGGGGCTGCGGAAAGACGCGCGGCGGAAAACCGGGGCATTACGCTGAAATCCATGAACGGCCTCCGCGGGCTGCCGGGCTGGGGCATCGCCCGCATCATGGAATATGCGCCGGACAAAAACTGACACGGGCGGCGGAGCCGCCCGTGTCTTCGCGTTCATGTATACGACCGCTCCACGTGGACCACGGCGTAATAGCGCCCGTCCAGCGCCTGGACGGCGCTCCAGATCTTCTCCCCCACCTGGCGGTCGCTGAGGCGGAAGTCATAGGGCACCACCGCGTCAAAGATCACGTTGGTGTGGGTGGGGCCGGAGACCATGCGGAAGTCGTGGATGGTGATGTCGTCGTCGATGCAGCGGACCAGGTCCGCCACCCGGCGGCGGGTCTCCTCCGTAACGCCGTCGTCTGTCACTACCGGGTCCATGTGGATGACGGCCTCGCAGCCCAGCTGTTCCCGCAGCTCTCTTTCCACGTTGTCAATCTCGTCGTGGAGGGCTAGCACATCCTGGCTGGCGGGAACCTCGGCGTGGAGGGAGATCATCACCCGGCCGGGGCCGTAGTCGTGGACGATTAGGTCGTGGATGCCGATGATCTCGCTGTGGGCCATCACCAGCTCCCGGATGCGGGAGACAAACTCCCGGGTGGGCGGCGTGCCCAGCAAGGGGTCGATGGTCTCCTTGGCGGCCTTTACCCCGGACCAGAGGATGAACGCCGCCACCAGCAGTCCCGCCCAGCCGTCGACCATTTTCCCGGTGAAATGTCCCGCCAGAGTGGCCGCCAGCACCGCGGCGGTGGCGGCGCTGTCGCAGAGGGAGTCCGTGGCGGTGGCCCGCATGGCGGAGGAGTCCAGCCGCCGTCCCAGCCGCCAGTTGTAAAAGGCCATGTAGAGCTTCACCCCCACAGAGACGCACAAAATGGCGATTACCAG
Source organism: uncultured Oscillibacter sp. (assembly GCA_910585385.1). Lineage (GTDB taxonomy): Bacteria > Bacillota > Clostridia > Oscillospirales > Oscillospiraceae > Oscillibacter. Next base: position 20,832 of record CAJUDV010000002.1, read on the forward strand.
AGGGGAGGCCGCCACCGGCGCGGGGTGCAGGATCTTGGAGAGGGAGGACTGGAGCAGCTCCCAGCCCATCAGCAGAATCAGCACCGCCACCCCCAGGCCGGAGAGGTACTCGATCCGCCCGTGGCCGAAGGGGTGATGGGCGTCCGCCTTCTGCCCCGCCAGGTGAAAGCCCAGCAGGGTGATGGCGGAGGAGCCGGCGTCGGAGAGGTTGTTGAAGGCGTCGGCGGTGATGGCCACGGAGCCGGCCAGGGAGCCCGCCAGCAGCTTTCCCGAGAACAGCAGCACGTTCAAAAGGATGCCCACCGCGCCGCAGAGCATTCCGTAGGCCTTTCGGAGACCGGCGGCGTCCCGGCCGTCGGGGCGGATCAGCAGCCGGGAGAGCAGGGTGATCATGGGATCAGATCCTTTCCAAAGTCAGTGGGCGTTCCCGGGATGACCAGCTTCATGTGGCAGCACAGGTCATCCAGGTCCCGGTCTGTGGCGGCGGGAACGCGGAGCTTGGCGCCGCAGCGGCGGCAGATGAGGTCCACGGCGGAGCGGCGGATCTCCATACCGTATTGTACGCCGCCGCAGCCGCAGGTGATCCCGCTTTCCCGGGAGGCGATCTCCTTCAGCTCCGAGAGGACCTCGTACATGATGACGCTGTCCAAAAAGGCCTCGCCGCCCTCCGAACGCTGCCGCTTCTCCTTCTCGGCCAGGATCTCCAGCTCCCGGAGGTTCTTCTCCACCGTGCCCTCCGGGCCGATGAAGCAGCAGAACTGCTTCGTCCCGGCGCAGCCCAGGGCCGCGGCGCCCCGCAGGACCCGCTCCGGCGGGCACACCGCCATGTGGGTCTCCCCGCAGAGGCCGCAGGGGACATAGAGCCGGTAGCTCTCCCCGTCAAAGTCCACCCGCAGGGAGGAACCTCCGCAGCTGCATTCGATCTCCGCGTTGGAGGCCTCCAGCGCGAAGACAGACCGGGCGGCCATCACCGTCTTGCCGCATTTTGGGCAGAGATAGCCAAAGACGCGCATCTCATCACTCATGGCCTCTCCTCCATTTCCAGGAAATTTCAAGTTGTTCAATTATAGCACAGGGCCGGGGAAATGTACAGCATTTTCCGGGCAGCGGAGCGTTCCATCGCGCGTTTGCCTTGTGTAAACAGGCCCCGGGAGGAGGGCGGCGCGGGGGCGGGAGCCCGCCGGGGCATAGGATGCGCCCGGCGTTTCCTGTGGAGTCCGCCGCATGGCCGCTTTTTAACCGCTGCGACTAGGCCTTGTTTGAAAAATCTCTCGCCGTTGGGCATTCTGCCATTTATCAAGCAAGACCTAAGAACCTGTATTCAACGGTTGTGAATACAGGTTCTGATACCATGATTGCCCCTGACGGCTGTTTTAAAACTATCGAAACGCCGTGCGGGGCGTCTTTTTTCGCTGCTCCGCGTTGAGGTTTCCCCCGGGCGGCTGCCCGCAAGGGCTGAAAAATCACTGGCTGCCGGGTGTTCCGCCGGTTTTCAAAGGGGGTTCGGCGGCTCCTCTGAAAAAAATTTTCTCCTTTGTTGCACGGTTTTGTGCAAATACGGGGGCCGTGCGGCCTGTTATTAGAGCGCGCTTGAAATGGATGCCGGAGAGACCGCACCACAGTATCCGGCCGGTTCCCTGTGACAGATGCCGGCAAAAGCCCATTTGAAGTCCGGGGGACGGCGGGTCCCCACAGGGGAATCCCAATCCCACTTTTATAAAAAACAAGGAGGAAATGATCATGGAATACGGCGCAAAGTACATCCGGTGGGCGCCTTTCGCCAAGGAGAATCCGGAGGCGGCGGGCAAGCTGCCCTCCTACGAGGCGGCGGTGAGCCTGGGAGCGCTGAACAAGGTGACGGAGAGCCCCAGCTTCAACGAGGCCAAGGGCTACGGCGACAACGCCATGAAGGTCTATATCAACAAGTTCAGAGAGTCGGCCATCGGCGTGGAGGTAACGGAGATTCCCCGGGAGTCCATGTCCGCGGTCTCCGGGGCGGAGATCGAGCGGGGCGACTACAAAAACATGCGCTTTCGGGCCAATGACAGGCCGCCCTACGGCGGGATGGGGTTCTATGTCAATTTGATCCTGGACGACGCCCGGGAGGTCTGCATGGGGGTTTTCTATCCGAAGGTCAAGGCCATGCTCCGGGGCGGGGAGTACAGCACCAACGGCGAGAGCATCGCGCTGTCCACGGGGAAGCTCCGGTTTACCGCCTCCGCCTGCGGCAGCGGGGACTGGCGGGTCTACTCGGAGTATTTTAACACCGAGGAGGAGGCGAAGGCCTGGGTGGACGGGATGTTCACCGGGACCAGCACGGAGATCGGGAAGGAGCCCGCCGCCGGAGGCGAGGGCTGATATGCGGACTGTGCCGGTTTCCCTGGGAGGCGTGACGTACCACCTGCTGCTGAACGGGGCGGCGCTGTTTGACCTCTACGACCGGTTCGGGGACAGGGGGTCTCTGGCGGACCATCTCCAGGGCAGCGGGCGGGACGCCTTTGAGAACACCTGCTTTTTCCTGGAAAAATTAGCGGAGCAGGGGGAGCTGTGGCGGCGGTACCAGGGCTATGACCACGGCCCCCTGCCCGGGGCGGAGGCCTTCCGGGTGGGGCTGACGCCCATGGAGGCGGTTCTGGCCAGGAAGGCGGTGGTGGAGGCCCTGGCGGCGGGCTTTGCCCAGGAGGAGACGGAAAAGCCCGGGACGGTGGACAAGGGCCTGCTGGCGCTGCAAAAAAAAACGGCGGCGGGATAAAGCGGGGGGCCTATCTGGACGCGGCGGCGGGCTTTCTGGGGCTGGGGCTCCGGGAGGCGCTGCTGCTGCCGGTGGGGCTGGTGCTTGATTTGGCGGAGCTGAAGATCCGCCGGCTGGGCGGGCGGAAAAAAGAGTGACCGGGGCCATGGCCCCGGCCGCTATCCGCCAAAGCGCTGGTCAAACAGCGTTTTAAGGCAGGCGCCCAGAGTCAAGGAGAGCTCCTTCGGCAGGAAAAAGAGGGCTGTAACGGCGATGACAGGCGTAATCAGGGGGATAGCCCCAATGTCATCTGATCGCCGCCCTGCGGCTTTGCCGCGATTATATATCGCGGCAAAGCCGGGACTTCAATAGGGAGAGATATTTATGGCAACAGGGACCATCACAACCAAGCTGGCGCCGGAGGGCGAGGCGGAATGCAGGGCAGCGCTCCGGAGCATCAACGCGGAGATCCGCCTGCGCAGGCGGGAGCTGGAGCGGGTCCAGGCGGAATGCGCCGGACAGCTCAACGGCCTTGACGCCCTCCGGGCCAAAGAGGCGGCCCGGGGCGGCACGGAGGGGCTTGCGCCGTCCGTTGACGGGTGTGGCAAAGCGGCCGGGAAAGCGGCCTCCGATGCGGAGACCCTGGGAGAGGCGCTCCGGCAGGCCGGAGAGGCGGCGGAGCAGCTCTGCAAAGCGCGGCCGGAGGCCCTGTCCGAACTGGCGGACACGGCGCTTCAAAGCGGCTCCGGCAGGGCCAAGGGGCTGATGGAGGGGCCGGCGTTTCGGGAGGAGGCGCTGTGCGCCAAGGTCCGGGCCATGGAGCGGGAGGCGGCCGGGATTCTGGAGGGAGCGTGGAAGAACATCCCCTCCAACGCGGAGATCGCCGCCAGGCTCCATTTCGAGGCCATGGGGGAGCCGCGGCCGGCCAGCCCTCAGGACGTGCGCCGGGCGGTGGCCGCCGGGGTCAACGGGATGCGGACGGCGGCCGGACGGGGGAGCGGGGATCTGGTGATCCCTTTGAACATCAACGGCCGGGAGTTTGCCCGGGCGACCATTCAGGACTTCCGGGCCGAGAACCGGGCCAATCCGGAGGTGTCGGATGATAGGTAGGGGCCAATATTGGCCGGCAGAGGGCTGCCGGATTCACAGCGGGCCGCCGGATTCACAGGAGGAGAATACAGGAAGGATGTGAGCGTGACGAATCAGATTGTCTTAAATGGGCTCCCGCTGCCCCAGGCCAGCTTTGACCGGTACGCCTGCCGGGAGGAATCGTTGACGCGGCAGCTGGACATGATCTCCGGGCGGCGGGTGCTGGAGCGGATCGGGAGGAAGTGGAAGGTGTGGCGGGTCCGGTGGGCCTGCGATTATCTGGAGGACGAGATCTGCCGGCCAGCGCTGGAGATTCTGCGCTCCGGGGGGCCGCTGACCGCCTCAGTGCTGCCGGACAACGGGGGCGGGATGGTGACCGCGTCCTTTGTGGTGGAATCCGTCACAGATCCCACGTTTTTGATCGACGACGATGACCGGCCCGTGTGGCATGGACTGGGGTTCACGCTGCGGGAGGAGCGGCCACATGCTTGAGCGCAGCGCGGCGTATGACGCCGCCATTGTGGGGTCGCCCCGGCAGATCCTTCTTCGGGCCGTGGCGGACATCTCGGACCCGGACAAGGTGTGGCTGCCGGTGACAGATTCCGGAGCGGCCCCCTGGAGCCGGGGGGCGGAGCTCCGTGACCGGAACTTTGACCAGCCGCCCAGGGCGGCGACCCTGGAGCCTGGACGGTGGCTGTTGGGCGGCGGGTTCGAAATCTTCCCGGACGGCTACCGGGTCCCCGGAGACCGGCCGCAGGGATGGGCCTCGGAGGCCCTCAGCGGGGAGGACGGGACCTTCAATCCGCCCGTCTGGGTGTCGCTGAATTTCCAGGGGATGTCCATTTTGCAGGCCTTCTCCCTGTTCTTCTCCACGGACCCCCTGGACGGGACGCCGGAGGATTTCACCGTGGAGGTGCTGGAGAACGGGACCGCTTACTTTACCCGGTCGGTCACGGGAAACCGGGAGACGGAGATGTGGTTTGACGGGTTCACCGTCCACAACCCCACCGCCATCCGGGTGACGGTGACGAAGTGGAGCCTGCCGGGACGGCGGGTGCGGATGGTGGAGATCGTGCCGGGGATCTACGAGGACTGGGACGCGGATGAGCTCTCCGCCTTCACCGTGACACAGCAGGGGCAGTTCTCCTGTCTCAGCCTGCCCTACGGCAGGGCGGAGATCGCCATGGACAACCATGACCGGCGGTTTGAGCCCCGGCGGAAGGACGGGATCTTCCAGTCCATCCAGGAGCGGCAGGGGGTGGAGCTGCACATCGGTGTGCGCTTGCCGGACGGCGTGGAATACAAGGAACTGGGGATGTACTACCAGGCCGGAGACGGGTGGAAAACCGGCGGAAACGCCATGGACATGAAGTGGTCCCTAGTGGACATCATCGGCCTTTTGGCGGAGCGGACATTTCTGCCCCCGGACCCGCTGCCGGAGACGCTGGAGGGCTGGCTCCAGGCCCTGGTGGGGCAGCTGGGGGAGGCCTTCCGGCGGCGGTACCGGGTGGACCCGGCGTATGCCAAAAGGCCCGTCGCGGCCGGCAGCCGGGAGGCTGTGACCGGGAAAAAGTGCGGGGACATCCTTCGGTGGGTCTGCCAGGCCAGCGGGACGTGGCCCCGGGCGGACAGCGCCACGGGGGCGCTGACGGCGGAGCCGCTGTGGAACCAGGGGGCGAAGCTGGACCTGGACAACCTCTCGGGCTATCCGATCATGAAGGCCAACGAGAGTCTGGCGGCCCTGATCTTCCGGCTCTCAGACGGGACGGAGACTGTGATTCCGGGCAACGCCGCCAGCAGCGAGAGGACCGTAACCATCGTCAACCCCTTCCTCCACACGAGGGAGCAGGCCCAGGCGGCGGCCCGGCTGATCCTCAGCCAGTACGGCGGGAACATCATCGAGACCACGGGGCGGGGGAACCCGGCCAGCGAGATCGGCGACGTGGACACCATCTGGCTGGACGAGTCCAGCGCCGCCACGGCCAGGCGGATGGCGCAGACGTTTGAGATCCGGGACGGCGCGCTTCAGGGATGCCGGAGCACGCTTTTGCAGGCGGACGGGTCGTACCTCTGGACGGAGTTTGAGGTTCTGGATCAGGAGGAGGGAGACTGGACCGCGCCGGAGGGGGTGACGGACTTCCGCCTGGTGCTCTCCGACGGCGGCCAGGGCGGCGGCGTGGGCCAGGAGGGCCAGAAGACCGGCGCCGGGAACAGCAACATCTCCTTCTCCGGCTTTCACACCGCCTATGGCGAACAGGGCGTGGACGGCAAGGGCGGGAGGGTCTGGTTTGGGACCATCAAGCTCAACCCCGGGGCAACGGTGCACTACAAGCGGGGCGCCGGCGGCGCGCCGGGAAGCGTCTACGGTGAGGCCGGGGGGCTGGGGCAGCCCTCCACCTTCGGGGCGTACTCCAGCGCGGAGGGGCAGCTGTATCCCGACGGCTACACGGACATCGCCAACGGGCGGGCCTTCTGCCGGCCCGGCGTGGAGGTCCCGCTGCCGGGGAGCGGAGACGGCGGAAAGGGCGGAGACGGCGGAGAGCCGCCGGAGGGATACCTGGCCTTTGTTCCGGCCTTTAAGCCCACGGAAAATCATCCCGGCCATTACACGTGGCGGGAGACAAAGCCCGCCGGACCGGGAAAGCCCGGCGCGGCGGGGGCCAGCGGGTTCATTATGCTGAGCTGGGAGAGACCGGAGGAGGAGCGGCATGGAAGATGAGATTTTTTTGAGGGACGGAGCCACCGGGCGGACATACCGGCTGGGCGTGGAGCGCCGGGGGCTTGTGCTGACTGAGACCGCTGACGTTTCGGAGGCGAATGTAATTTTGGAGGACCGGATTACGGAAAAGCGCTATTCGTTTTCCCTGGAAAACGGCGTGCTGAAACTTTTGGAGGTGTGAAATGGCAGCAGGTGATAAAATTGGAGTCGTCATGGAGCCGCAGCGGGGCGTTCCGCACGGCGTGGCCACGCTGAACTCGTATGGCACCCTTCCTTACGAGCAGATGCCCTACGTCTCCGGTCCGCCGCACTATACCTTAGCCACGAATGTGGAGGGAGCGGGCTGGCACAGGGTTTGTACGGGCATGAATTTCATGGGCCTGATGGTATTTGGAAACGTCTATAACCACTATGGCCCGTCGGAGATCGTCCTGCTGGTCAACATGAACTATTACGCGCCAAGGGTGAACATTTTAATGGCGGGGTTCTACGGGAATAATGTCCTATTTGACAAGGTACGGCTGTCGGCGGACCAAAAATACGGCAATATCTCTCTGGAGGTTCACTATACCGTCTCCACAAATATGATGTACGCCTACGGAATCCCCTTTTTCGACATTGGGAGCACGGCTGCGTTTGCCATGAATACCTTTGAGAAGACCGCGGACACCCCGGCCGTTGTCGTGATGCCCGAGATGGCCATCACGCCCATCCCCAGCGGGTCTTTGGTGACGTCAGGCCAGCTGACGGCGGCCATTGAGAGGGGGCTGAGTTTGTGAGGGGAGAGCCTGGTGAGGAGGGGGAGCAATGGTTGTTTTAAAAGACAAAGACAGCGGACTGCCCTATGTGTTAACCATTGAGAACGGGGTCCTCTACATCGTAGAGACCGCCTTCGTTCCGGTGATTATCGGGGCCGACCTGGCGCCGAATCCGGCTGTGACGGGCCAGCGGGTGATGATCTCCGTGGCGGCGGAGGACACGGCGTCTGTTCCGGCGGCTCTCCGGCACAGCGGGCAGCTCGTCTGCGGGGAGGTGCAGCGCGTGGCCATTACAACGGTTCGGGCCCGGCTGGGCGAAACGTGGACCGCATTGGAGTACAACCCCGCCACGGGCCGCTGGGAGGGGGTTCTCCTGCCCGGGCGGACCTCGGCTCATCAGCCGGGCGGGTATTACGGCGTGGAGGTGGAGGCGGCCAACGACCGCGGGGAGACCGCCTCCATCTCCGGAGAGGCGCTGGCGGCCCTGCGGCTGGTGGTTCGGGAGACCCAAAAGCCGCTGCTGAATCTGGTTTCCCCGGCGGCGGGATATGTGACGGTGAAACGGCCCGAGGTGGTTATGGACGCCGTGGACGAGGCCGGCGGCTCCGGCATTGCCCTGGACAGCTGGGCGGTGCTGCTGGACGGCGCGGTTCAGTCCGCCGGGAAGGCCGCGGAGGAGATCCCCGGCGGATACCGGCTCCGCTGGACGCCGGCGGCGGATTGGAGCGAGGGAGGACACACCGTCGCCTTCACCGTCTCGGACCGGGACGGAAACGAGGCTGGCAAATCGGCAGCCTATACCGTGGACACCGCGCCGCCGGAGCTGACGCTGGCGCTGCCGGACAGCCGGAGGGTGGTGGACGCCGCGGAGATTACGGCGGTGGGGACCGTGCGTGACGGGACGTCCGGAATTGCCGGCGTGGAGGTCGTGGGAGAAGGCGGCTCCATAAGCGTGGAGCCCGCGCCCTCCGGCGATTTCACCTGCACGATCCCGCTGGAGGTGGGTGTCAATACCATCACCGTTATCGCGGTGGACGGCGCCGGGAACCGGACCGCGCAGGAGGTCTATATGATCCGCATGGTGACGGACCGGACCCAGGCGGACGCGGAGCGGGCGCGGGAGCTGTGTGCCCGGGGGTATGCCCGATGGACGGCGGAGGAGCGGGCCTGGTGGAGCGGCGCCCGGTGCCGCCGGGGGAGCTATGACGCGCTGGATCTCAATCGGGTGACGGCGGCCATGGAGCATATCCGGGAGTGGCTGGAGGGATACGGATATGTCACGCCGTACCAGGCGGAGCCCCACCGGCCCTGGAGGGACGAAGACGCCATGACCGGGGCCCAGGGGACGCGGTATCTCCAAAACGTGGAGGCGCAGCGAAAGGCCCTTCCGCTGCCGGAGGGAACGCCGGAGACCCCGGGAAGCCTGGAGAAGCTGACGGTGGCGGCGGCCAATGACATTGAGAAAATCCTGGTGGCCGTGGACGCGGCGCGGCCTATGATAGACCGCTCGTCCTGGCCCTGCGGAACCATAACTTGCGGAGGTGTATTTTAGTGCGGGATGGAATGATCAAAGCCACGGGGAACAGCTGGAACTTGAAGAGCGTGCCCAACTTTCTGACGCTGTATCCCACGTATGAGGCCTTTGTCCAGGCCCTGATCGACGGGACCCTTCCCGTTGACCTCAACGGCATGAATCCGGCTGGATGGAGCCAGATGGGCACGATGCTGAACAAGGCGAATCTCTTAAAGGACGCCACGGCGGCGCTGTATGGGCTGGGAGCGGAGGCTGTGCCGGATGAGATCTTTGCTTATATCCAACCAATTCTCGCGGCCGCTAAGTTAAGCGGTGATTTAAGTGGGAAAATCTACTACGGAAAAGTCGCTGTCGTGGTAGGCGCACAATCAGTACCGATTAATCTTCCGAGAAAACCTGTTTTTGCAGTTGCAGTCAGCGAAACCGTCAATCCTGCCACGGAGCGTGATCGGGCTGTACGTCTCTCCGTTTCGCTGCGTCCGGATAAGATGGCGGTTATATATGGAGGTTATTCGGGAAGCGGCGAGTGGCGTACCACCTTTCGCGTTGAGTCTGCGGTTTTTGCAGATTCAAGCGTTACTGTTAACGTCGCTGGGAACAATGGCGACCAACAGCCGTGGATCGCAATCTGTGAATAGGAGGTGAAATTGTGCTGATCGTTAAAATGAAGGCATATCCGAATGGCGGACACGCAAATCAGGATGGGCCGGAGGTACCTGTTCCGGAGGGGTGGGCGATGATTCCGGAGGCTGTGGGGACCATGGAGACGCTGGAGAACTTTCCCTTCGGCGAGATCGCCGTGGAGGACGTGGACGGCGTGCCCACCGTCACCGGCTGGGCGCCGCTGCCCGTGCCCGAGCCGGTGGAATCAGAGGAACTGGAGGAGCTGCCTGCGGCCCTGGAGACCAGGGTGGGCGCTTTGGAGCAGACAACCGCCGCCATTTCGGCGGCAGTGAGAAAGGGGTTTAATCTATGAGCATGGATCCTATGGCGGCGCTGAGCAGCGCCATCTACCTGGCCCGCCTCCAGCTGGAGGCTCTGTCCGACACCGACGACAAGCGCATCCGGGCCTCGGGGCTGTACCGGGAGTGGGCTCCCGGGGAGCACAGGGCGGGGGAGCACTATAACGCCGAAGGCCAGACCTGGGAGTGCTTCGCGGATTACGACAATGCGGTCTATCCCGACGTACGGCCCGGGGAGGCGGCCTGGCACACCTTTAACCGGCCTCTCCACGGGACCAGCCCGGAGACGGCCCGGCCTTTTGCACCGGTCCAGGGGGCTCATGATCTGTACCGCGCAGGGGAGTACATGATCTGGACGGACGGCGGAATGTACCGCTGTCTCAGAGATACCAATTTTTCGCCGGAGGACTATCCGGCGGGTTGGGAGAGTGTCTCAAAACCGGAAGCCGGCGCGGAGATGGAATAGGGAGGAGCGTTTATATGGAGAGCAACTTGTCGCGCTTCAAGCTCTGGATCACCGGAATCCTGGGTCTGCTGACGGCCTTCTGGGGCTGGCTCGGGTGGCTGGCGGCGGGCTGGATTGCCGCCATGGCGATGGACTACATCACCGGCTCCCTGGCGGCGGCAAAAAAGGGAGCGTGGTCCAGCGCCAGCGCCCGGGAGGGCATCTGGCACAAGGCGGGGATGATTGTAGTGGTGGTGGCCGCGGGAGCCGACCTGCTGATCTCCGTTTTGCTGGCCAACCTGCCGCTGGTGGAGCTGCCGGTGGCTTACACCGGCATGGTGTGCCCGGTGGTGCTGGTGTGGTACATCATCACGGAGCTGGGCAGCATGGCGGAAAACGCCGCAGGCATGGGCTCGGACGTGCCCCCCTGGTTGCTGCGTCTGCTGGCTGTGGGCAAGAACGCCATTGACGATGCGGGAGAGGCGATTGCCGGGGAAATTCCCCATGAAGCACATAAAATTCAAGGAGGAGTACAGAGGTGAGGGTCAACGAGATTCTAAAGGACTACACCGCCGGGGAGGCGGATCTGGAGACCACTAACGCCACCCTGCGGGAGGCCGGGGCCGGGTTCCATCTGGAGCCGGGCCGGAATGAGCTCACCGAGGAGGACCGGAGGCAGACCACCGTGGGCTACTACCCGGAGCAGGCCTCCGGCTACGGCCTGCTGGACACCGGCACCGGGTCTATGGAAAAGGTGCGGGTCGCCGGCGGCAGGCTGGAGCATCCGGTCAATGAGGTCCGGCCCGACGGGGGCACCAATATGGCGGCCTACGTCATCATCTGCGGCAAGACCTACGAGGTTCTGGGGGATACGCTGGCGGAGCCCCGGGAGACGGAGCCCGCCCCCAAGGCGCAAAAGGAAGTTGATCTGCGCCGCCGGACGGATCTTGCGAATCAGCAGGCGGAGCAGACGTGCCGCCAGGGCCGGTTCCTGGTGACCTACGACGCGGACGGCTATGCCGTCAAGGCCCGGAGGGTGTGATGGGACCCGAGGGGCGCGCGTATCGAGAGTAAGGTCCAAAGCGGCGGCAAACAGACACCGCGTGGGAGATGGAGACATAAGTTGAAGTATCAGTGACAATTATGGAGGTATGGAATATGTGCAGCAAGACAAACCGGTACAGGACAGCGGAGGGCTCCGGGGATTTGCGGACGTTCTCCCGGGAGGCGGAATAATGGGCCGGCCCATCGGAGAGGCGGGCCTTGCCCTCATCAAAGAGTTTGAGGGCTGCCGTCTGGAGGCGTACAAGCCTGTCAGCACAGAGGTTTACTGGACTATCGGATGGGGCCACTACGGCCCGGACGTCAAAGAGGGGCAGACCATCACCCAGGCGGAGGCGGACGCCATGCTGGCAGCGGACTGCCAGAAGTTTGCCGACGCGGTGGACGATCCCCGGAACTGCCCATTGACGGGCCAGCTGAATGACAACCAGCGGGACGCGCTGATCTCCTTCACGTTTAACTGCGGCGCGGGGCGTTTGAAAACGCTGTGCAAAGACCGCGACCTGCCGCAGATTCGCAACGCCATGTCTCTCTACACCCGCTCCGGCGGGAAGAAGCTGGAGGGGCTTGTCCGCCGCCGGGCGGCGGAGCAGAAGCTCTTTGACACGCCGGTTTCCGGCGCCGCCCCGGAAACGGACAGCACGCCGGCCCCCGCCCACGCGGAGGGCGTGAACTGGTGCGTGGAGCATGGCATTCTCACCGGGAACGCCGGCGGGGATCTCATGCTCTCCCAGCCCGTGACCAGGCAGCAGCTTTGCACCATGCTGCACCGGTTCGCAAAAGAGATGGGAAAGGCCTGAAAACAGCCGGAACCCCTCCGGAAGGCAATGCCAAACCGCGCAGAACAGGAGGCCGCCGCGTTTCGCGGCGGCCTCCTGTTTCATGGGCTGGATTAGGCCTTGTTTGAAAAATGTCAAAACGCCGTCTTGGAGCATCTTTTTCCGCCAGGACTGCGTTGATTTGACTTGAAATCCGTCAGGATTCCCGCGTCAAATCGCCTTGCCTGGCAAAAAAATCTGCCCCAATCCCGCATTTCGCCATTTTTCAAACAAGGCCTACTCCGAAAACATGGGTGTGGAGAGGTAGCGGCCGCCGGTGTCCGGCAGCAGGGCCACAATGGTCTTCCCCCTGTTTTCGGGGCGCTTGGCCAGCTGGACTGCGGCCCAGACCGCCGCGCCGGAGGAGATGCCCACCAGCACGCCTTCACTCCGGCCGACCTGTCTCCCGGCGGCGAAGGCGTCATCGCTCTCCACGGTCATTACCTCGTCGTAGACGCTGGTGTCCAGCACTTCCGGCACGAAGCCGGCGCCGATCCCCTGGATCTTGTGACTGCCCCCGGCGCCCCTGCTGAGCACCGGGGAGCCGGCGGGCTCTACCGCCACCACCCTTACCGCAGGATTCCGCCTCTTCAAATACTGGCCCACGCCGGTAATGGTGCCGCCGGTGCCCACGCCGGCCACGAAGACGTCCACCTGGCCGGCGGTGTCCTCCCAGATCTCCGGGCCGGTGGAGGTCCTGTGGGCGGCGGAGTTGGCGGGGTTGACAAACTGGCCGGGGACAAAGCTGCCCGGAATTTCCGCGGCCAGTTCGTCCGCTCTGGCTATGGCGCCCCGCATGCCCAAAGCGCCCTCCGTCAGCACCACCTCCGCGCCGTAGGCCCTCATCAGCTGGCGGCGCTCTACGCTCATAGTGTCCGGCATGACGATGATGAGGCGGTAGCCCCGGGCGGCGGCCACGGAGGCGAGGCCGATGCCGGTGTTGCCGGAGGTTGGCTCAATAATGACGGAGCCGGCCCTTAGAAGCCCCCGGGACTCCGCGTCGTCGATCATGGCCTTGGCAACGCGGTCCTTTACGCTGCCGGCGGGATTGAGATACTCCAGCTTGGCCAGGATCCTGGCCTCCAGATTCTCCTGCCGCTGGATGCGGACCAGCTCCAGCAGGGGCGTTCTGCCAATCAGCTGGTCGACCGATGTGTAGATTCTGCTCATAGTGGGATTCCTCCTGTAATGGCGGCTGACGGATTGACGGGGAACAGGCGGGGCGCTGCCGGGGGATTCATACCGAATCCTAGTTTTTGGATGGCTCTATGTGGATTGTAGACCCGGCGGAGGGAGCTGTCAAGGGAGGGAGGCGGACGTTTTCGGTTGATTTCCCATGAGCCGTGCTGTATAATGGGGTTAACACATATGGAGGTGCGTCATGCTGATCTCGACAAAGGGCAGGTACGCGCTGAGGGTCATGGCCGACCTGGCCCGGCGCCCCTTGGAGGAGTATGTTCCGCTGAAGGAGATCGCCCAGCGGCAGGAGATTTCGGAGAAGTATCTGGAGGCGATCATTAAGATTCTGGTGAAGGCCGAGCTGCTCAGCGGCGTTCGGGGAAAGGGCGGCGGCTACAAACTGACGCGGGCCCCTGAACAGTATACGGTGGGCGCCGTTCTGCGGCTGACGGAGGAGTCTCTGGCGCCGGTGGCCTGCCTGGAGGAGGACGCCAGCCCCTGCGCCAGGGCGGCGGAGTGCCCGACGCTGCCCCTGTGGCGGGGCCTGGACCGGGTGATCAGCGAATACCTGGAGCGGGTGACCCTGGCGGATCTGCTGGAGGGACGGGTCTGAGAGGCCGGCGGCTGCGGTATGGCCGGAGCGGGAGCCGCCGGACTGTCCGCGGAAAAGGGCATTGGGCCGACGGCTGTGCGGCATCATCAATCCGGACAGAGCGGGGGCGCCTCGTGAAGGGGCGGCCCTGTTTTTTCGGTTTCAGGGAGAAATGCGGCGTGCGGAACCAAGAGGAACGCGCTGCGGGAGCCCATGGCGGAAGGACCTCTTCCGCCCCGGCTTCCGGCACCTTCGCCCCCATGTCCGGCGCCTGGGTCAATCCTCCAGATTTTCCGCGCAGAGGATGTGGATTTGCTGCTGTCCGGCGTCCGGCGGCCTCTTTTTCCGGAGCTGGTTCCGAAGCAGCAGAAGGGGGAGATACCCCTGCTGCCTCAGGTCCTGGGGAATGGTGAAGTCCACGGCGCCGGAGCGGATGAGCTGCCGGACGCTCTCGTTGATGTCATGGCAGACCACGTGGACCTGGCCGGTCTTTCCGGCCCGGGCGATGGCGGCGCAGCAGCCGGAGACGCTGAGGTTTGCCATGTAGACGCCCCGCAGCTCCGGCTGTCTCTCCAGGGTCTCCCCCACCACCCGGAGGGTTGTCTCATAGTCGTTGAAGGTCTCCCGGACGATGATCCGCTCCGGGGGAACGCCCAGCTCTGCCAGCCGCTCCCGGAAGCCGTCCAGCCGCTGGCGGTGGCCGTCAAATTTCAGGTTTCCGGCGGTGGCCAGAATGGGCCCCCGGCCTGAGACGCACTTGTGGAGAAGTCCCGCGGCCACGCGGCCCGCCTGGCGGATGCTCTGCCCCACAAAGCACAGCCGGCCGCTCTCCGGCAGGTCGGAGTTAAAGGTCACGCAGGGGATTCCCTCCGCCGCTCTGGCGGCGATCCAGCCTTGAATGGCCGGGTCGTTGACGGCGCATACGGCAAAGCCCTCCGCGCCCTCGCCCCGCATGAGCTCCAGCAGCTCCGCCGCCTCCTGGGGCAGGTCGGTCTCGCAGCGCCGGATCAGCACCCGCACCCGGGACTCCTCCAGCTCCTCGCAGGCCTGGCGGACGCCCTGGATGACCTCGGTCCGGAATTGACCCTCCCAGTTGGGCAGCAGGACCCCCAGGGTCAGCGGACGGAGGGAGGCTTCGGCCTGCCGCCGGTAGGTCTCCCGGGGGGAGAGGTAGCCCAGCTCCCGCATGGCCGCCAGCACCCGCTGGCGGACCGCCTCGTTTACATGGGGGCGGTCGTTCAAAACCCGGTCCACCGTCCCGCGGGAGACTCCCGCCAGCTCCGCCACCATTTGAATCGTCGGTCTGCCGCCCATCCGCATTGCCTCCTGTTGTGCGCTGCACAATTGTTGTCTCAATCATATATAAAAAGGGCCGCTCTGTCAATCTGCAAAAAACAACTCTGCGTTTTTGGGCAGGTTTATGAATTTTAAAGAATCATTCCAACGGCTGTTGACAATTGCCCGGAATGTGGTATTCTTTCTGTAACACCGATATGTGCATAGCACAATTTGGGTATAGCACACAAAGAGGAGGACTGGGACATGGTATTTCAAAAATCAGCCTGTATTGAGCCGATGTACGGCGAGCTTCCCTTTCTGGAGCGCTTCCAGGCGGCGAAGGACGACGGTTTCGCGTTTGTGGAATTCTGGAGCTGGACGGACAAGGATCTGGACGCCGTGAAGGCGGCGGCGGAGCGGGCCGGGATAGGCATCGCCGGCTTCAATGGGGATGCGGAGCTGTCCCTGGTCGATCCCAGCCAAAAGGAGGCGTATCTGGACTTCCTCCGCCGCTCTGTGGAGGCGGCGAAGAGGGTGGGGGCGCGGTCTCTCACCATCCACTCCAATGGCCTGGGGGAGGGCGGCGCCGTCATCGATTCCTATGACGGGCTCAGCGGCACGGTGAAGCTCTGCGCCATGTTCGACACCCTGCGGGAGTGCGCGCGGATTGCGGAGGAGAGCGGCGTTCTGATGAACCTGGAGCCGCTGAATATCGTCAAGGACCATGTGGGCAACTTCCTGGCTTCCACCCGGATGGCGGCGGAGATGACCCGGCTCATCGGCTCCCCCGGGCTCAAGGTGCTCTACGATGTGTACCACGCGCAGCTCAACGAGGGCGGCCTCTGCGGCAGCATCCGGGCCTATGGGGACCAGTTCGGCCACATCCATGTGGCGGACGCCCCCGGCCGCCACGAGCCCGGCACCGGTGAGATTAACTGCGCCAATGTGCTGAAATGCCTGGAGGAGAACGGCTACGCCGGACTCATCGGATTTGAGCTGATTCCCAAGACCACCACCGCCCAGGCGGTAAGGGCGATTGCGCGGCTTTGAATTAGGAGGAGAAACGGTATGGACACGATTAAAATCGGCATTATTGGAGCCGGCCGCATCGGCCGGGTCCACGCGGAGAACATCGTAAGATTCGTCCCGGAGATGGAGATCAAGACCGTCGCAGACCCCTATATGGGGGAGGAGGCGGCGGAGCTTCTCCGCCGCCTGGGCGTTCCCAATATTGCCGGCGACGCGGACGCCATTTTGACGGACCCCGAGATCAGGGCCGTCGTGGTCTGCTCTCCTACGGACCTCCACGCGGAGTACGCCATCAGATCGGCGCGGGCGGGGAAGGACGTGTTTGTGGAGAAGCCGGTGGACTATCGGATTGAGCGGGTGAAAGAGGTCATCGACGCGGCAAAAAAGGCGGGAGTGAAGCTCCAAGTGGGCTTTAACCGCCGGTTTGACCACAACCACCGGGCGGTCTATGAGGCAGTCCAGGCCGGAAAGGTGGGAAGGGTCAATCTGGTTAAAATCTCTTCCCGGGACCCGGAGCCCCCCTCCATCGGCTATGTGCGCGTTTCCGGCGGCATCTTCTACGACATGATGATTCACGATTTCGACATGGCCCGTTTTCTGGCGGGGTCTGAGGTGGCGGAGGTCTTCGCCTATGGCGGCGTGCTGGTGGACCCGGCCATTGGAGAGGCGGGCGATGTGGACACCGCCGTGGTCACTCTGAAATTTGACAATGGCGCCATGGGCGTCATCGACAACAGCCGCAGGGCTGTCTACGGCTACGACCAGCGGGTGGAGGTCTTCGGGTCTGAAGGCGCGGTGATGGATGTGAACGACACCCCGGACAACGCCGTGTTTTACGGAGCGGACGGAACCGTCTCCGGCACCTGTTATAAAGTGATGTGGGACCGCTACACCGGGGCGTTCGCCGCCGAGCAAAGGGCCTTTGCGGACGCTGTCATCAACAATACGGAGCCCCAGGTCACCGGTGAGGATGGCCTCCGTTCCATCCTGATTGCCGCCGCTGCCGCGAAGTCCCTGAGGGAGGGCCGGCCCGTCGGGATGTCGGAGGTGGGCTGAGCGGTCTTTGGGGCGGACGCGTAATAGACCATTGCCGCCGGAGCGCCATGGCGCTCCGGCGGCAATGGTCTATTTTGGCGGGGGCTGCCTGTTTGCGCCAATGAGGGAGGCCGCCGGCCGGGGAAACGCCGTGGGCTCAAGCGTCGATTCCGCCGGACCGCCGTCCGGCGCTATTGGCCGCAAAAGCGCTCAATCTCCCCCAGGAACGCCTCTCCATAGCGGCTGGCCTTGGCGTCGCCCACGCCGCTCACCGTCCGCAGCTCCTCCATGGTCCGGGGCTGGAGGACCGCCATCTCCCGCAGGGTTTTGTCGGAGAACACCACGTAGGCCGGGACGCCCTGCCGCCGGGCGGTCCGGGCCCGCAGGGCGCGAAGGCGGCCGAAGAGCTCCGCCTGGCCGCCCTCCAGCTCCGTGGGAACCGGGCGGCGCACGGCCGCGGCGGGCCGCGCCTCCTCCACCGTCCGCATGTACAGCGCCGGCCCGTTTCGGGCGACGTCCTCCGCCCGCTCCCCCAGCAGCAGCACCGGGTACTGTCCCGGGGAGAGGGAGAGGATGCCCTCGTCCAGCAGAAAGCGGATGCGCTCCCGCACTTCCCTCTGGGTCAGATCCCCCAGCGCGCCGTAGTGGGCCTGGCGCTCCATGCGGTACTTCCGCACCCGGTCGGTATCCGCCCCGCAGAGGGTCTCTACGATGGCCCCCGCGCCGAAGCGCTGCCCTGTCTCCGCCACGCACCGGACGATGGCCCGGGCCTCCCGGCCCACCTCCACTTCCTTAAAATTGTGGAGGCAGTTGTAGCAGGCGCCGCAGTAGTCCGGGGCGTCCTGGCCGAAGTACCGCAGGATGTACTGGCGCAGACAGTGACGGGTATGGCAGTAAGCGGCCATCTGCCGCAGCCGCTGGAGGTCCCGCTCCCGCAGCCGCTCCGCCGCGGCGCTGTCCAGGCCCTCCCGGGCCTCAGCGTGGGTGATGAGGTATTCGCCCGTCCGCACATCCTGGCCGCTGTACAGCAGCACGCAGGTAGAGGGCAGTCCGTCCCGGCCCGCCCGGCCTGCCTCCTGATAATAGCTCTCCATGTCCTTGGGCATGTTGTAGTGGACCACATACCGCACGTCGGACTTGTCAATGCCCATGCCGAAGGCGTTGGTGGCCACCATCACCTGGGCCCGGTCATAGAGAAAGTCCTCCTGGCTTTGGCGGCGCTCCTCCGGCTCCAGGCCCGCGTGGTAGCGGGCGGCCCCGATTCCCCGGTCCCGCAGGAACCGGCACACCTCCTCCACCGCTTTGCGGGTGGCGCAGTAGACGATGCCGCACTTGCCGGGGCGGCTCTTCACCAGCTCCAGCAGGGCGGCTTTTTTGTCACTGGGCTGGCGGACCTCGAAATAGAGGTTCTCCCGGTCAAACCCGGTGGCCGCGCGGAGAGGGTCCCGCAGGGCCAGCAGGTTTTCTATATCCGCCTTCACGTCCGGCGTGGCGGTGGCGGTGAAGGCCCCCACCGGGGGCCGCTTTGGCAGGGAGGAGACAAAGGCGGGGATATTTAAGTAGGAGGGCCGGAAGTCCTGGCCCCACTGGGAGATACAGTGCGCCTCGTCCACCGCCACCAGGGAGATGTCCGCCGCCTGGGCGAAGGAGCGGAAGCCCTCGGTCTCCAGCCGCTCCGGGGCCGCGTAGATGATCTTGTACCGCCCCTCCTTTGCCCGGTCCAGGGCCAGCAGATACTGGCGGAAGGTAAGGCTGCTGTTCAAAAACGCCGCCGGGACGCCCATCTGCACCAGGGCCGTTACCTGGTCCCGCATCAGCGACACCAGGGGCGAGATCACCAGGGTGATCCCCGGCAGCAGCAGGGCGGGGATCTGGTAGCACACCGACTTTCCCGCCCCGGTGGGCATGATGGCCAGGGCGTCCCGCCCGCTGAAAAGGGCGTCGATCACCGCCTCCTGCCCGCCCCGGAAGGCGTCGTAGCCGAAATAGGTTTTCAGGGCTTCCTCTTTGGTCATGGCTCGTCCTCTCTTTCTCCGGGGCTATTGTACCACGTTCCGCCGGGTTTTGCACGGGGTTTTTCCGGGGGGAGATACCGCCCCGCTGTGCGGGGCTCTTGAAAAGTTTTGAGATTCCCCTTGACATTACTACAAGCACGTAGTAACATGATGATGTACTACATCGCTGTAGTTTATCGCCGGCGTCCGGAGAGGGCCCTTTCCGGCGTGCGGCCAACAGGGAGGTTGTTGTGTATGGAGTTCTTTCAGAGCCTGTCCGAATCCGAGATGGAGATCATGCGGTATGTGTGGGAGTCCGGCGACGCCGTGACCACGTCCATTTTGCTGGCGGTCTTCGCCCACAAGGGCTGGAAGGTCCAGACCGTCTCCACCTTCCTCACGCGCCTGGCGGACAAGGGCGCGCTGCGGGTGGAGAAGCGGGGCAAGGCCAACGTCTATTTCCCCGCCGTGACGGAGGCGGAGTACCACGAGCTGGAGGCCCGGCACCTGGTGGACTCCAAGTACCACGGGTCCGTGCTGGACTTTCTGACGGCGTTTTACGGCGGCAAGGGCCTGAGCCCCCAGGAGGCCGCCGAGCTGAAGCGCTGGTTTGACAGGGAGGCGGGCGTATGATGAATACACTGGCCGGTATGGGCCTGGCCGGCGGCGCCGTGCTGGCGCTGTGGCTGCTGGTCTCTGGAGCCCTGAAAAACCGCCTGCCCGCCCGGTGGCACTACCGCGTTTTAAAAGCCAGCCTGTTTTTCTTTCTGGTCCCCGTGGGGCGGCTTCTGCCCCTGGCGGGGCGGGCCCTGTCCGCCATGAGGACGGCCCCTGCGGTCACCGGGCCTGTTCCGGCGCCGGCGGCGCCCAATATCCCCGTGACGGTGCTGCCCCGGGTGCCCGTGACGGCGCCTGCCGCCCCCGTGGTCCCGGGGGTCCCTCAGCCGGAGCCCTTCTTCGTCACCGCCGAGACCCTCCGGGCTCTGGCGCTGGTGTGGGCCGTCGGAGCTGCCGGGATGCTGGCGTACAAGGCGTTTGTCTATCTCCGGCTCCGCCGCCGGGTGTTCCGGGAGAACCGGCCCGTCTCCTCCCGGGAGGCCCAGCTGGTTTTTTGGGCCTGCAAGCGGCAGATGGGGCTCCGGGGCTCCGTGGACCTGCGGGAGAATCCCGCGGCCCGGTCCCCCTTCGCGGCGGGACTGCTGCGGCCCACGGTGGTGATTCCCTCCGTGTCCCTGGGGCGGGAGGAGCTGCGCTACCTCTTCCTCCACGAGCTGACCCATATCAAAAGCGGCGATCTGTGGGTGCGCTTTTTGGCCATGCTGGCCCAGGTCATCCACTGGTACAACCCCTTTGCCTACCTGCTGTGCCGGAGCATTCAGACCGTCAGCGAGCAGAGCTGCGACGAGCGGGTGGCCTGCCCCCTGCCGCCGGAGGAGCGGTATGTGTACGGCAATGTCATCTTGAAATTAGCTGCGGGCGCGGCGGCGGGAAGCGGCGACTGGGCCGCGTCCCTGTCCGCCCGCGAATCCATGGAAAGGAGACTGACCCGCGTGTTGAAAACTGAAAAATTGAGGGGATATAAGCGGCTGCTGGCCCTGGCCCTGGCGCTGGCCATCCTGGCCTGCGGCGGCGGAGCCGCCCTGGCGGCCCGGAACCCCCTGCCTGTGTCGAAGGAGGCAGAGGAGCCAGCCCGCACGGTGACCGCCCTTCCGACAGAGGGCGGGGACAAGAGCGGCGGAACGGCCGCGAAACCCGGCGGGGCTGCGCCCGCTGTCCCTGCCCCTACAGAGGAGCAGGTACTGGCCGCCCGGAAGGAAGCCCTCCGGGGCATGTCCGACCAGCAGATCCAAAAGCTGACGGAGACCGTGAAGACGGCAAACCTGTGTTTGGAGCAGGAGTATATGTACAACGACCTCTTCGGCAGACTGGAGGACCCGGAGAGCTTATACTGGAACTATTTCCACCAGACAGGAGAGATCCAGATCGACTGGGCGACGGAAGGTCATATCGACAAAGAAGCTGTCTGTGCAGCGGAGGGCTTAACGGAAGAGGAGTTCTACGCCAAGTACGGGGCTCAGGTTGTAGCAGCCAACCGCTATGACGCGGCGTTTTTTATCTCCCTTTTCAATACGCTGCGGGACAGCGCGCAAAACAGCGCCCTGAAAGCGGAGCTCCAGTACCTCATCGATCAGACCGCATTGGCGCGGGATACCCACGAGATGGAGCGCGTGAATAATGTCTACAAGAAGCTCCACGACCTGGACTATTTCCTCCTGCGCTACGGTCCTGCGGACGCAGGTCCTTATATGCAGGACACCTCCACCATCTCCAAATACTACGGGACATTGGGGGCTTTCTACAGTGCGCCCGCTCCAGCGGAAAATCCGGCGGCGGGGGAGACCGCCGGGGACGGCAAAGAGCCGGACAGGCCCGTCACCACCAACGGCACCCCCAGCGAGGCCTTTTTGAAGGAGCTGCGGGAATACTTTGCCGCCCGCGTTCCAGGCATTACGGAGAATACCCCCGTACTCTTCGGCGACCATGCGCTGATTGTGAGCCGGGGCGGGACCCTGCTGCCGGACGAGGAGTTTTCCTCCTATACGTGTTCTTACGGCGGCTCGGGAAATAAGTCCCCCGTCATCTATAAACAATTTGGGACCAAGACCTTCCCGAGTTCTGCCAGTGAAAGCGGTACTTCCGCCGCCATCAGTGAGGAGTATTACGTGGGGAACAGGGACGCTTTTTTGAAGGACTTTAAGCTGAGAAATTTGGAGCAGCTGGTCAATGGCGAGTTTCCCAAAAACAGCAGGGGAGAAAGCTACGGCTCGGAGTCCTTTGGGCGGTATGTGGGCTACTATCCCGATCTGGCCTTGGCCCAGGGAACAAAGGGTGAGACCGGCTATCTCTACGCTCCTGATGAGGGAAATATACCCCATAACCTCCCCAAGGACGAGTGCCCCCATGCGTTTTTGGTCCCCCTCTACGACAAGGAGCACAACGAGATCGGAAAATTTGAGATGTGCTGCGGCGGACACATGATGGAGGACGTCGCCGCAAAGGACCTGAACATCCAGGAGGCTAAGGCGGCCCTGGAGAACGCCGCCGCCCCCACCTACAGCGACCCCAGCCAGGAGACCCTGGCGAAAATCCGGGAGGCGTGGGAAGTTACGGCGGATACCCCCGTCCTCTTTGGAGACAGGGAGCTGATCCTCAGCCGGGGCGGCACGCTGCTGCCGGATGACGATCCCTCCTCCTATTGTATGGCTGGCGATACCCTGTACAAGCGGTTTAAGGGAAAGGACGGCAGAGGCTACGAGGAATACGAGGTGGGCAATGTGGAAGCCCTCAGTGAGTTTGCCCGAAAACTGGCGGATCAGCAGCTGGTGAACGGAGACTATCCCCGGAACAGCAGGGGTGAGACCTACGGCTCCGACAGCCTTTTGAGCGGCTTTGTTGGCTGCGCTCCCGATCTGATTGCCGCCGTGGGCGAGGACAATGTGGAGGGCTACATCCGGGAGCGGGACGAACCGGGCTATGAGCTTCGGAAGGCCCGCGATATAGAGGGTTATATGGCCCTGAGGAAGGCCAATCCCGGCCCCCAGCCCATCCCCCTCTATAACTCCGAGGGAACGGTCATCGGTACCTTCATGTGCGGCGGCGGCTACGGCCCCGAGGATCTGGGGATTGAGGGCATGAGCATTGAAGAGGCCAAGGCGGCTGTGGTGGCGATGTTTGACACGGAATAGGCTGATACAGTGTGAGGGAGGCCCCGGCCTGATGGACGGGGCCTCCCTATTGCGTCTGTTTCGGAAGGGGCAGAGCGCTTCGCCGCCGCCTTTTGCGCGTGGGAGGTGTTCGTGCCGCACTCCGCGCGGCGCTAAGGGGCTTCGCGGGGGCCCCAAGAAGGCGGGCGAAAACCTTCAGCCCAGGTAGCTCAGCAGCCTCCCGGTCTCAATGGCCGCCAGCTCCCGCACGCCGTCAAAGTCCACGTAAGGGTTGTAGACCGCCTCCAGCCTGTCGTGGTTCGCCTTGGCGTCCTTGAGAGCCGTTACGCCCTCCTCCCGCAGAAGCGCCGCCATCCTGGTCTGGAACCGCAGCCGGGTTTTGCCCTCGATCTCCGTCATGGCGTCCAGCCGGATGCGCCGGTAGGGCTTCTTCCCGTAGTCCATCCCCGGCCGGGAGGTGACAAACGCCAGCCCCAGTCCCGGAATCAGCAGGTGCTCTATTCGGTTCAGGTCCTCCGGCGAGGGGCAGACGATGGTGTCCCAGCCGCCCGCCGCGGCCGCCGCGTGGATGCGGGCCAGGCCCCCGCCCGCCAGCTCCCAGCCGTCGGTGAACTCGTAGACCCTGGGGCACAGGGTGTCCACGCTGTCAAACCGCCAGACGTACCCCTTGTGGGTGACGCTGCCCAAAAAGCGGCGGGTGGTCTTTCCCCGCTCTCCGCCCCGGCGGCGCAGCTCCCGGGAGATGATGCCGGAGATCCGGCGGTCCGCCCGCTCCCGGTCAAACCCGGCCCCCACGGAGGCCACGGCGTCCAGCTCCACCTGCCGGGCGGCCTTCAGGCTGTGGTAGGCCCGGACGTAGGCGGCCTTATAGGCGTGGGTGTGGGTTTTCACGGCCTCAGCGTCCGCCTTGGCGGCGGTGAGGTCGTAAAAGCGGCCCAGGTCCACGTACCGGTCCACCGCGGCGGGGTATTGGGGCTCCACGACGTGGGGCGACGTGCCGTCTACCACCGCGCAGCGGATCTCCGGCAGCACCACGCCGTCCAGGGAGTCCGGGTCTCCGGAGCACCACAGCCGCTCCACCGACGTGCCCGCCGCCTCCATGGCCCGGGCCACCTCCCGCATGAAGGTGTTCTTTCCCACGCCGGGGCCGCCTTTGAGCACCATCAGGTCGTATGTATCCTCAATGTCCACCATCTCCGGGAACAGGTTGCGGAACCCCTCGCCGCTGTTTGCTCCCACGAAAAAATCTGTGATCTGCGCCATAAGGATGCCTCCCTTTTGAATTTCACTCCCAGGATATGCGAAAACAACTTGACCTGACAGCGGTCCGCGGATAAAAGCCCCGCGCCTTTTTTAAAAGGCGCGGGGCTTTTTACACGATAGGGGCTTTAAAGATCCAGCTTGTAGTCTCCCTCTTTGATGAGACCCTGCTTCCGCATGAGCTCGGATACCAGCCAGGACACGGCGGCGGGGATCACCACCGCCACCAGCGCCAGGCCGATCCAGTCCAGGGCCCCGGCAGAGAGGGCCGACTCCCCCTGGGCCAGGGCGTCCTCAGAGGGGCTCAGCCAGCCGGTGATGACGCCGATGGGGCCCACCAGGCCGCAGGTGCCCATGCCGGAGGAGATGGCCGCGCCATTCATCTTTATGCCAAAGACGCAGGTGGCGATGGGTCCGTTGACGATGGAGGCGACCACCGGCGGGACCCAGAGCACGGGCTTTCGCAGGAGGTTTGGCACCTGGAGCATGGAGGTGCCCAGGCCCTGGGAGGTGAGGCCGGCGACGCCGTTCTCCCGGTAGGAGGCCGCGGCGAAGCCCACCATGTGGGCGCAGCACCCGGCCACGGCGGCGCCTCCCGCCAGCCCCACCAGGTGGAGGGCGGCGCAGATGGCGGCGGAGCTGATGGGCAGGGTCAAAATCACGCCGATGATGGCGGAGACCAGGATGCCCATGAGGAAGGGCTGCTGGTTGGTGGCCCACATGATGACGTCTCCCAGCCAGCTGGCGGCGGCGCCGATGGGCGGCGCGATGAGGGAGGCCGCCAGTACGCCGGAGAGGATGGTGACGGTGGGGGTGACGATCAGGTCCACCGGGGTGCGCCTGGACACCAGCTTGCCCAGGAAGACGGCGATCAGCGTCACCACGAACACCGCCAGGGGGCCGCCGGTGCCCCCCAGGGAGTTGGCGGCGTAGCCCACCGCCAGGCAGGAGTAGAGCACGTAGGGCGGGGCCTTCATGGAGTAGGCGATGGCCCCGCCCATGGCCGCGCCCTGCACGGCGTAGGCGAAGGTTTTGGCGTCCACCAGCAGGGCGAAGTCCACCCCCCAGAGGGTGTAGTTCAGGTCAAAGAGGTATACGCCCACGGTGTTGAAGATGGTGCCGATAAGGAGCGAGGCGAAGAGGCCGTGGGCCATGCCCCCCAGGCCGTCGATGAAGATCCGCTGGGCGGTGAAGGAGATGTTCTGCTCCGCGCAGTACTTGCGGAAGCCTGTCAGTTCTTTGGTGTTGTCCATGTTGGTTTTCCTCGTCATTCTCTCTTAAAATCAGAGTTTTTTCAGCCCCTCCAGGCGGTTCAGAGCGTCCAGCAGGGTCTCGTCCTTTTTGGCGAAGTGGAGGCGGATCAGGTGGTTTACCGGCTCCCGGAAGAAGCTGGAGCCGGGCACGGCCCCCACGCCGATGTCCCGGGCCAGCATCTCACAGAATTGGAGGTCGCTGTCAAAGCCGTACCGGGAGATGTCCAGCAGGACGTAGTAGGCCCCCTCCGGGGTGTTGTGGGCAAGGCCCAGGCCGTCCAGGCCCCGGAGGAACAGCTCCCGCTTGTGGGCGTACTTGGCCAGCAGGTCGTCGTAGTAGTCCTGGCCGAACCGCAGTCCGGGGATCACCGCCTCCTGGAGAGGGGCCGCCGCCCCCACGGTGAGGAAGTCGTGGACCTTTTTGATGCGCTCCGAGATCTCCGCCGGGGCGATGGTGTAGCCCAGCCTCCAGCCGGTGATGGAGTAGGTCTTGGAGAGGGACGAGCAGGAGATGGTCCGCTCCCACATGCCGGGGAGGGTTGCGAAATAGACGTGCCGGCCGGGGGCGTAGACGATGTGCTCGTACACCTCGTCGGTGATGACGTAGGCGTCGTACCTCGCCGCGAGAGACGCGATGATCTCCAGCTCTCCCATGGTGAACACCCGGCCGCAGGGGTTGGAGGGGTTGCACAGCACCAGGGCCTTGGGGCGCCGGCGGAAGGCGTCCTCCAGCACCTCCGGGTCAAAGCGGAAGTCCGGCGGCGTCAGGGGCACGTAGATGGGCTCCGCCCCGGAGAGGATGGTGTCCGCGCCGTAGTTCTCGTAGAAGGGGGAGAAGACGATGACCTTGTCGCCGGGGTTGGCCACGGTCATCATGGCGGCCATCATGGCCTCGGTGCTGCCGCAGGTGACGGTGATCTCGCTGTCGGGGTCGAGGCGGCGGCCCATACAGCGGGCCTGCTTGTCCGCCAGGGCCTCCCGGAAGTTCTGGGCGCCCCAGGTGACGGAGTACTGGTGGACGTTCTCCCCCGGGGTCTGGGCCAGCCGGTCCAGAATGGCCCGGGGCGGGTCGAAGTCCGGAAACCCCTGGGAGAGGTTGACGGCGCCGTAGCGGTTGGAGATCCGGGTCATGCGCCGGATCACCGAGTCGGTGAAGTGGGCCGTGCGGGTGGAAAGCTGCTGCATTTGGTTCCCTCCTTAATTCAGGATCGATTTGACCAGAATATTTTACAGGTCCCGCCCCCTTCCGTCAAGTACCGAAGGAAGCCGCTGCGGCGGCCCGGCGGCGGAAATGGGACGGCAATATTGACGCGGGGCCGGAAAGGGTGTAAAATTCTCAGCAAAACGCACAGAGGCGCACCTCTTTGCGCCTGTATTTTCTGTGGAAGGGCGGGATGGAATTTTGAGCTCTCCGTTGATTGAGGAGGCCCTGCGGTACCTGGGCGCTGCCGGCGCGCCGGAGGCGCTGCGGCGGCAGGTGGCGGGGGAGGCGGAGGCGCTGTCCGCCCAGATCCGGCCCCGGTATGTCTACCGGGTGTACGGACTGGAGCTGCGGTCAGGCGGTGTCGGCCTGGTGGGCGCCGGGGTGGTCCTGCGGGGTGACACCGCCGCCCGGATGCTGGAGACCTGCGGCCAGGCGGCGCTGCTGGCCTGCACCCTGGGGGCCCGGTTTGACCTGACCCTGAACGCCGCCCAGGTCCGGGACATGGCCCGGGCCGTGATTCTGGACGCCGTCGGCAGCGCGCTGGTGGAGCGGGGCTGTGACGAGGCGGAGGCGGAGCTGTCCGCCCGCTTTCCGGGGCGGTATCTCACGGACCGGTTCAGCCCCGGCTACGGGGATCTGCCCCTGGACCTCCAGGGGGACATCTGCGCCGTCTTGGACGCGTCCCGGCGGCTGGGGCTTACGGTGACGGAGAGCCTGCTCTTAAACCCGGTGAAGTCCGTCACCGCCGTCATCGGGGTGTCGGACCGGCCCCAGATGGCCCGCGTCCGGGGCTGCGATTACTGTCAGATGCGGGAGCGGTGCCCGCTGCGCAAGGGAGGAAAACACTGTGGGAACTGAGTTCTTTCGTGATAAGATCATATTGCTGGACGGAGCCATGGGCACCGTTCTCCAGCAGCGGGGCCTGCCCCCGGGCGGCGTGCCGGAGCTGCTGAACCTGACGGACCCGGCCCTGCTGGCGTCCGTGTACCGGGAGTACGTGGACGCCGGAAGTCAGGTGGTCTACGCCAACACCTTCGGGGCCAACGGACTGAAGCTGGCCCGGTCCGGCCATGCCGTTTCGGAGGTCGTCGCCGCCGCCGTCAAAACGGCGCGGGAGGCCGTGGAGGGCCGTGCCCTGGTGGCTTTGGACGTGGGGCCCCTGGGAGAGCTCCTGGAGCCCATGGGCACTTTGACCTTCCAGCGGGCCTATGACCTGTTTCGGGAGATGATGGCCGCCGGCGCGGCGGCGGGGGCGGATCTCATCGCCATTGAGACCATGACGGACCTCTATGAGGCCAGGGCGGCGCTGCTGGCGGCCAAGGAGAACACCGGCCTGCCGGTGCTGGTCACCATGTCCTTTGAGGAGAGCGGCCGCACCTTCACCGGCTGCACCGTGGCCTCCATGGCCCGTACGCTGGAGGGCCTGGGGGCGGACGCCGTCGGCCTGAACTGCTCCCTGGGGCCGGACCAGCTGGCGCCTCTTTTGAGGGAGCTGTGCGAAAACACCCGCCTGCCGGTGGCGGCCAAGCCCAACGCCGGGCTGCCGGACCCGGTGGACGGACACTACGGCATGGGGCCGGAGGAATTCGCCGCCGCACTGATCCCCTGCCTGGAGGCGGGAGTGACCGTCTTCGGCGGGTGCTGCGGCACCTCTCCGGCGTACATCCGGCGACTGAGAGCGGCTCTGGAGGGGGCCCGTCCAGCCCCCCGGCGGTACCTGGGCGGCGGTTTTGTCTGCACCCCGGTGACGCCCCTTTGGCTGGACGGGGTGCGGGTCATCGGCGAGCGGGTGAACCCCACCGGCAAAAAGAGGTTCCAGCAGGCGCTGCTGGAGGAGGACCTGGACTACATTCTGGACGTGGCCGCAGCGCAGGAGGAGGCCGGGGCGGACATTCTGGACGTGAACGTGGGCTGCCCCGGGGTGGACGAGACGGCCATGCTGCCCCGAGTGGTGAAGAAGATCCAGAGCGCCGTGTCCCTGCCATTGCAGCTGGACTCCTCCAACCCCGACGCCCTGGAGGCGGCGCTGCGGGCGTACAACGGCAAGGCGGCGGTGAACTCCGTCAACGGCGAGCCCCAGGTGCTGGAGCGGGTGCTGCCCATTGTAAAGAAATACGGGGCCGCCGTAGTGGGTCTCACCATGGACCAGGACGGCATCCCCCGGACGGCGGAGAGACGGGTGGAGATCGCCCGGCGCATTCTGGAGGCGGCGCTGGCCCATGGGATTCCCAGAGAGGATGTGTGGATCGACTGTCTGGCCCTTACCGTCTCCGCCCAGCAGGAGCAGGCGGCGGAGACCCTGAGGGCTGTGGGAACCGTCCGCCGGGAGCTGGGACTCCAGACGGTGCTGGGGGTGTCCAACATCTCCTTCGGCCTGCCGGGCCGCGCCCTGGTGACCCAGAGCTTTTTGACCCAGGCTTTGGCGGCGGGGCTGACATTGCCCATCGTCAATCCCAACCAGCGGGAGATGATGGACGCCGTGGCCGCCTTCCGGGTGCTCTCCGGGGAGGATGTCCAGTGCCGGGACTACATCGCCCGGTTTGCCGCCGGCCCGTCCGCTCCGGCGGCCCCGGCTCCGGCGGGGGCCATGACGCTGGAGGAGGCCGTCGCCCGGGGCCTTCGGGCCGACGCCGCCCGGTTGGCCCGGGAGGCGCTGGAGCGGACGGACGGCCTCGCCCTGGTGGAGGGCCGCCTGATTCCCGCCCTGGACGCTGTGGGAGAGGGCTACGAGAAGGGCACGGTGTTCCTGCCCCAGCTCCTTGGCGCCGCCCAGGCGGCCCAGGCGGTGTTTGAGGCTGTCCGGTCCTCCATGGCGGAGCGGGGCGGCGCGCCGGTGAGGAAGGGGAAACTCATCGTGGCCACCGTCCGGGGGGACATCCACGACATCGGCAAGAACATCGTCAAGACCGTGCTGGAGAACTACGGCTACGAGGTCGTCGACCTGGGCCGGGACGTGCCGCCGGAGACGGTGGCACAGGCCGTGACGGAGGGAGGCGTGGGCCTTGTGGGCCTCTCCGCCCTGATGACCACCACCCTGCCCGCCATGGAGGAGACGGTCCGCCGCCTGGGGGCGCTGGACCGTCCGCCGGCGGTGTTTGTGGGCGGCGCGGTGGTGACGCCGGAGTACGCGGCGCGGATCGGCGCGGGCTACGCCAAAGACGCCCGCCAATCTGTGGAGATCGCCAGGAGGGTGCTGGGATGACGGACATTCGGACGTATGTGAAGTCGGGGGCGCCGCTGCTGTTTGACGGCGCCATGGGGACCTATTTCGCCGCCCGGTCCGGCCGGGGGGAACAGCGCTGCGAGCTGGGGAGCCTGGAGCGTCCCGGGGAGATCACGGCCATTCACAGGGCCTATCTGGAGGCCGGATGCAGGGCCCTCAAGACCAACACCTTCACCGTCAGCGCGGATCTGGCCCGGGGGGACGGGGAGACGGCCAGGAGGATCATCGAGGCCTCCTGCCGCCTGGCGAAAGAGTGCGCAGGGCCCTATGGGGCCTATGTCTTCGCGGACATCGGCCCCGCCCCGGAGAGCCGGGAGCTGAGCCGGGCGGAGAACTACTGCCGCCAGGCGGACCTCTTTTTGGACCAGGGCGTCCGGTACTTTCTGATGGAGACCCTGCCCAGCGACCACGGCCTGCGGCAGCTGGCCCAGCACCTGAAGGCCCGCTGTCCGGAGGCGTATCTCATCACCTCCTTCGCCGTGTCCTTCGATGGCGCCACCCGGGAGGGGGACTTCGGGCAGACCCTGCTCCGCCGGGCCGCCGCCCTGGAGGAGATCGACGCCGTGGGCTTCAACTGCGTCTCCGGCCCCCACCACCTGCTGGAGTACATCCGGAGGCTGGATACCGGCGGCGTGACGCTGTCCGTCATGCCCAACGCCGGGTACCCGTCGGTTCTGGGCCGCAGGACGGTGTTCCAGGGGACGCCGGACTACTTCGGCCAGAAGCTGGCGGAGATTCACCAGGCGGGGGCCTCCATTGTGGGGGGCTGCTGCGGTACCACTCCCGCCCATATCGCCGGGGCGGCAAAGGCCCTGGCCGCCCCCCGGCGGACTGTGTTCCCGGTCCGGACCGGCGGAGCGCCGGAGCCCCGGCCCGCTGCCTCCGCCAATACCCTGGCGGAGAAGCTGGACGGCGGGCGGCGGGTGGTCGCGGTGGAGCTGGACCCGCCGGTGGACGACGGCATCGCCTTCTTTCTGGAGGGGGTGAAGCGGCTGCGGGACGCGGGGGCCGACGCGGTCACCATCGCGGACTGCCCCATCGGCCGCCCCCGGGCGGACAGCAGTCTTCTGGCCTGCAAGCTCAAGCGGGAGCTGGGCGTCGAGCCCCTGCCCCATATGACCTGCCGGGACCGGAACCTCAACGCCACCAAGGCGCTGCTGCTGGGGCTGTCCATCGAGGGGGTCCACAACGTGCTGCTGGTCACCGGAGATCCCATCCCCTCTGAGGACCGGGACGAGGTGAAGAGCGTCTTCAACTTCAACTCCCGGCGGCTGGCCGCCTATGTCTCCGGCCTGAACGAGAACGTCCTGCAAACGCCCTTCCGGATTTTCGGCGCCCTGAATGTCAACGCCAAAAACTTTGCGGCCCAGCTGAGCGTCGCCCGGGAGAAGGAGGCGTGCGGCGTCTCCGGCTTTCTGACCCAGCCGGTGCTGTCCCGGGAGGCGCTGGAGAACCTCAAACTCGCCCGGCAGACCCTGCGGGGAAAGATCCTGGGGGGCATCTACCCGGTGGTGAGCCACAAGAACGCCTGCTTCCTCAATAACGAGATCGCCGGCATGCGCATCTGTGAGGAGATTACCGCCCTGTATGAGGGCAGGGACCGGGAGGAGGCGGAGGCCGTGGCCGTGGCCGTCTCCGCCCGGATCGCCGGAGAGATTGCGCCCTATACCGACGGGCTCTATCTGATGACCCCGTTTAAGCGGGTGGCGCTGATGGAGCGCATTCTCCGGGAGATCGGGGCGGCACGGATTTAAAACAGACGCTAGAGTCTGTTTTAAATCCGTCAAAACGCCCAAAGGGCGGATGTTTTTCCGCCGTTTTTTTGAAACGCAGTGAGAGCGCCTCCCGTTTAGGGAGGCGCTCTTGTCTATTTTCCGCCGTATTTTGTCCGGAAGGCGGCCAGCGCCCGGCGCAGGGGGCTGAACAGGGCCAGGGCCACCACGAAATTTCCCGCCCCGTGGAGCAGGTCCATGGGGATGCCGGCCACCCACCAGCTTACGGCGAAGGCCCATCCGCCGGTGATCCAGTACACCAGGGCGCACAGGGCGCCGAACAGCAGCCCAAAGCACCCGGAGAGGGCCGCCCACACCAGGGGGGACTCCGCCCGCCGCAGCAGCCGGGCGGCGGCGAAGAGCGCCAGCCACACATATAGATAGGCGATGTTCCACAGCCCGATGCCCCACACGGCGAATTCCAGGAACACATACAGGTAGACGGCGTACAGCCCCCGCCAGCCAAAGCACACGGCGGCCAGCATGACCATCAGGGACACCGGTTCGATGTTTGGCAGCTGGGCCATGGCCATTTTCAGGGCAAAGGTCATGGCCCCAAGCAGGCCGAACAGGGCCAGCTCCGCGGTGGTCAGCCCCCGCCGGTCAGCCGGAGGTGTAGAACCAGCCATAGCGGTCACCGTCGCGGAGGACCACGGCGTCGGCGCCGGTGGTGACGTCCTGGCCGTTTTGGGTCAGGCGCCACCAGCTCTGGTCCCTGGCGTAGTCCACCGTCTCGCCGTCCACCGTTTCCACAAACAGCCCGTAGTCCCCGGGGGTTCCGGAGATCAGGCCCTCCTGCGCCAAAAGCTCTCCCAGGTACTCCAGATCCGTCTGGTAGGTGAATTCGGCGGTGGAGCCGTCGCCGTGGGTGACCTCGACCGTCACCGTCTTCTCCCCCTCCGCCGTCTCGGGCAGGCTGGACTGCCAGACGCGCCACAGCCCGAAAGCCAGCGCGCAGAACGCCGCCGCGGCGGCGATTCCATAGAGGTAGTTCTTCTTCATCCCGGTCCCTCCAGATGCTCTTTTTGTATGTCTCTTTTGCCTTAGTATACCATAAATTGGGACATTGTAAAGGCCCGCCGGGCTTTATGGCGTGAGAACTTTCAAAAATTGGAAGAGGCGGAAGGGGAGGCCTCCGCCAAAAGCATGGCGGGCCTGCTGGGCGGGTCCGTGGCCAAGGCGCTGAAGCGGTACGCCCCTCCGCCGGAGATCGACCCGCCGGTCCGCCGCATGACGGAGCTGCGGGAGGCCGCCGTGGCCGGGGACGGGGAAATTTTCAGGGCCGCCGGAGAGCTGCCTCTTGCCAAACCATGGGGGAATTGGTATAATACTGCCGATCTTTTGCACCCTCCGCGGCGTCTTCGCGGCGGGCCCACGAAAGCGAGGAACGAGAGATGAAGAGACGGATCATTTCCCTGCTGCTGGCGGCGTCTTTGCTGGCTGGCGCCATCCCTGCGGCTGAGGCGGCCGGGACGGTTGCGGGGCAGCCCCTTGGCAGCGTCGCCGCCACGCTCCGGCTGGACTTTCCCCAGCGCCTGGAGGAGATTCAGGAGCGGAATGTGCGGGTGGAGCTGTTTCAGGACGGACAGAGCCTGGGATGGCTTCCCCTGGGCTGGGAGGAGAGCGGCGCCCAGGTGGGCGGCTTCCCGGCGGCGGTGGCCCTGCGGAACGAGGACGGCGGAGAGCTGGGCGGCGGCAGCTGGCCCGGCTATTTGGACGTCACCGTGGAGAACCTCCCCCAGGGGGAGTATGCCCTGGAGTTCACCGGGGAGGGGTATGTGCCCTACACCCAGCGTCTCACCCTCCGGGATTACTCCCAGCACGTGACCCTGGGCACCGGCGACGGGACCTTTACCCTGGGCGACGTGGACGGGGACGGCGCCGTGAGCCGCCGGGACCGGGAGCTGTTGTCTGAGGCGCTGGGCTCCGGTGAGCGGCGGGATCTGGATCAGTTTGACCTGGATGGCGACGGCGAGATCGGCGTGGTGGATCTGGCCTACCTCACCCGTGCCATGGAGGCGGACGGTGAGGCGGCGGTGCGGAACACCGCCATGCTGCTGCCTCCGGTGGATACGGCGGCCATGCTGGACGCCCTGCTTCGCTCCGGCGGGAGCCTTCTCTCCGGCAGCCTGGACGACCTCTTTTTGAACAACGGGCAGACCGTGACCCTCTCCGGCGGGGACGAAGGGCTGGAGCTGAATATTCCCCTGGCGGACCCGGTGGAGCTGGAGGAGCTCCAGATTGTCTCCCCCGAGGGCCCGGGGGCCGTTCTGGCGGGCTCCGCCGCTGTGGAGTATCAGGACGGATTCCGGGAGGACATCCCCTTTGACCAGTCCCTGCCAGCGGGAATCTACGCCATTGGCCCCATGCCGGGCAGCAGCGTAGTCTCCATCTCCCTGGGCCGCCGGGTGCCGGTAAAGGAGATCGTCATCTCCGTCAGCCGCACCGAGGGCGGCGGCTACGCCGTGCTGGAGAGTATCCGTTTTCTCCAGGAGATTGTGCCGGAGAACCCCGCTCCGCCCAACAGCGAGATCAAAAACCTTACCGCCGAGGCGGGAGACGGCCAGGTGAGCCTGCGCTGGGGCGAGCTGCCCAACGTCTCCGGCTACCGGGTGGACTACCGTCTCCGGGACGGCGGCGAGGCCCGGTCCCAGACTGTGGACGTGCCCCGGGCGGAGATCACCGGCCTGGAGAATTTGAAGACCTATCTCTTTACCGTGACCCCCGTGGACGGCGGCTGGCAGGGAAGGACCTCCCCCGCCGTGGCGGCCGCGCCGCAGCCTGCCCGGGTACCGGACGCGCCGGATATGGTGAGCGTGGGCGTGCTGGACGGAGCCCTCAGCGTCTCCTGGAAGGCCGCGAAGAACGCCACCTATTACGAGATCTATTACCGGGCGCAGGGGGAGGGCGGCTTCCAGCAGTACGGCGGGCAGCTCTCCGGCACCGGCGCCACCATCAACGGCCTGACCAACGGCGTTACCTACGAGATCTACATTGTGGCGGGCAACAGCATGGGCCGCAGCGGGCCCTCCCGCACGGCCCTGGGCACGCCGGAGTCCCCGGATTACAGCCGCCCGGAGGGCATTCCCGCGGCGGGCGTGCTGGACTGGCAGGATATAGAGCGGGTCTGGCTGGGCAATCCCAACAACGTCTCCCCCAGCGCCTACACGCCGGATAAGCCCTTCCGGCCGGAGAACATGGCGGACGGGGATTACAGCACTCACTGGACCTCCCACTCCTACGGCGACGGCAACTGGTGGGACAGCAAGGCGGTGTTCGCCTCCTTCAGCCGGCCTGTGGATCTCAGCGCGGTGATCTGGGTGCCCCGGCTGGACGGCGACTACGCCGCGAACCTCCGGCTCTACGCTGTTACCGTCTGGAGGCAGGGGGATGAGCTGAACGGCCCCGGCACCCTGATTGCCCCCGACCCGGACCGGGGCGGCAGCGGCTCCGACGCCAAGACCTGGCTCCCTGTCCAGGGGAACCCCGTCACCACAAAGTTCGCCGTGCTGCCCTTTGAGCCGGTGACGGACGTGGTGAAGATTTCCATCGCGATTGAACAGCGGGCCTATACGGCGGTGAGCCTGTCGGAGCTGATGTTCATGGAGTACGATCCCTCCCGCAGCCTCCAGGACGACATCTCCGCCCTCTTTGTTGGCGGGCTGGACGGTCCCCACACAGAGCTGGCCCCGGGCGTCAGCCAGGAGGCCGTCGACGCCCTGCGCCAGCGGCTGAACAGCGGCGAGAAGGACTACTACCTCTACACCGCCGCCATGGCGGACGAGCTGGATCTGGCGGAGGCCATTCTCCGCCGCCAGCCCACCGGCAGCAGCGTCCTCACCGGCCTGGACGTCCGCAGCGGCGCCGCGGACAGCGCGAAGTACAGCCAGGGCGGCAGCGAGCTGCAGCCCCTGGGGGCCGCCGCCGGAGCGGGAGACGAGATCACCGTCTACGCCTCCATTCCCGGCGGTCAGACCGTCACGGTCTATGCCAGCCAGTATAACGCCGAGGCCAGCCAGTGGCTCCAGAAAATCGGCACCCTGCGGAACGGGCGGAATATCCTGACCGTCCCCAAGATCGGCAGCCAGGACACCCCCCGGGGCGGCAGCCTGTATGTCACCTGCGGCGGGCAGAACCCGGAGCAGGTCTCCCTCACCGTCCGCCGGGCGGTGAAGATCCCGGTGCTGGAGCTCTCCGACTGGTATGATCTCAGTGAGACGGCCCGGAGGGACCGTATCCGGGCGTACGCGGCGGAGCTGGAGAGCTATGTTTCCGCCCAGGGCGTCACAGACGCCGCCAAGACCACCGACTGGCACAATGTCACAGAGATTTCCATGCCCGCGGTGCTGCTGTCCCTGCCCGCTCTGGCGGTGCTGAACGGCAGCGGAAAGACCCAGGCGGAGCGGGAGGAGACGCTGTACAGCAACGCCTTGGCCTGGGAGGACCTGATGCACATCTGCAAGACCACCCAGGGCATTGACAACACCTACGGAAACAGCGACATGACCACCCGGCAGAATATCCGGTGCATGCAGATGTTCTCCGGCGCGTTTATGTACGCCGCCGGGAGCCACATCGGCATTGGCTACGGCTCCTGCGCGGGCATGGTCTGCGGCAAGCCCATCAGCGCCCTGGGGACCGGCGCCGGGGCCAACGGCCTCTTCGGCTGGGGCATAGCCCACGAGATCGGCCACAACATGGACAAGCTGGGCAGGGCCGAGATCACCAACAACCTCTACTCCCTGATGGTCCAGACCTATGACGGGAGGCAGAACACCCTGTCCTCCCGGCTGGAGAAGAGCGGAAAGTACCCCGCCATCTTTGCCAAGACGGCCCAGGGCCTTCCCGGGGAGTCCAACAACGTCTTCGTCCAGCTGGGCCTCTACTGGCAGCTGCACCTGGCCTATGACGGCGGAGACCGGCCCATGGACTTCTACAACCGCTTTTTCAAGGCCTGGAAGGCCGGGACGTACTTCGGCGGGGAGACCGGCTATGCCGACAAGGTGGCCCGGACAGCCTCCGCCGTGGCGGGCAGGAACCTGGAGGAGTTCTTCACCCGCTGGGGCATGGTCCTCAGCGACGGCACCAGGGCGGCGCTGGCCAACTACCCGGCGGAGCCCCGGGCCGTCTGGTACCTGAGCGATCAGAGCCGCAGGGCGCGGCTGGCAGGGACCCAGCCGGCCGGCGGGAGCGCCTCTGTGACGGCGTTGCTGACGGCGGACAACGAGATCACCCTGACCATTACCCCCAGCTTTACCGGCGCCATCCAGGGCTATGAGATCCGCCGCAGCAGCGACGGCGGGCGGACCTTCCGCCCCATCGCCTTCACCGCGGAGACAACCTATAAGGACGTGGTGGGCTCCGCCAACCACCGGACCTACACCTACGAGGTCGCGGCCTATGACATTCTGGGCGGCGCCGTCGCTGCGGCCCAGTCCGGCGAGGTGCGGGTGGCCTACGACAAGACCGTGCCCGAGACCGCCTACACCGTGGCCCGGAGCGGGGACGCCGTGACGTTCACTCTGACGGAGGAGACCGCTGTCTCCGGCCTGAAAGTGAAAAACGCCCCTGAGAGCGGTGATTTCTCCGTGGAGATCCGGGACGGCGGCGGCAAGACCCATACCGCCCGCTCCGGAAGCTTTGGCCAGGGCAGTCAGGCGGTGGACGACCAGAGCAGCTACCTGACCTACTTCCAAAAGCCCGGCGCGGGAGCGGAGGACACCCGCATCTGGACCTATGACGCAAAGACCGTCACCGTCACCGGCATTCCGTCCTCCGTGCCGGAGGGTGACATCCAGCTCATCAGCTACGCCGGGGACGACGTGGCCTTCCTGGAGGAGGGCTCCGTGGGCGTTCTGGCGGAGGATTACCCGTATTTGACCGACTCCGGCGCCGCCGTGCTCCCCGCCGGGACGCTGGTGATCACCGGCACCTACCGGGGCGACCCGCTGTACCAGACCGTGAAGATCGAGGGCCGGTTTACCCGGACCGCGGTCAACGGGGACGGCACCGAGACAGAGAGCGTGGAGTCCCGGCCTCTGGACGGCAGGGCGCTGCTGTTTGCCGAGGTGCCGGAGGACGGCGCGGTCAGCGACATCAGCGACGGTCTCTTCATCTTTATCCCCAATGTCCAGAGAGAGGCGGAGCTCCAGGGAGACCAGAGCGACTGCGGCGGAGAGAACCTGCTGCCCAGCCAGATGCGGGCGGTTCTCTCCCGCACGGACCTGCCCGACAGCCCGGAGAGCCAGCGCGTCACGGCGGAGACGCTGTGGATCGACACCCCCGGCGGCGCGGATCTGCCCGCCATCGTATTGAAGGAGTGAGGCTATGAGACGGATAAAAGCGGCTCTGCTTGCGGCGCTTTGCCTGTTCTGGGCTCTGCCGGCCACGGCGGCGGCCTGGGACAGCGAGCCCCGGCTGGTCCTCCAGGAGGAGGGCGCGGGGGTGGATCTGACAGTGGAGGGCCTGGAGGACCGGGTGTACGGCCTCCAGCTGGAGCTGACCCTGGAGGGAAATTGCCCCGACGCGGCCTTCAAGGCGGAGGAGCTGGACGCCTATGTCCCGGACTGCCGGGTGGAGACGGAGAACGGCAAGACCGCCGTCACCATCTACATGAGCGCTCTGTCCGGCGAAAACCCCATCAATCGGGGCCGCCGGCTGTACCTGGGGAGTCTGGAGCCCAGAGGCGGCTGC
Source organism: uncultured Oscillibacter sp. (assembly GCA_910585385.1). Lineage (GTDB taxonomy): Bacteria > Bacillota > Clostridia > Oscillospirales > Oscillospiraceae > Oscillibacter. The sequence continues at coordinate 59,187 of CAJUDV010000002.1, forward strand.
ACCCTGCCCAGCCGGGCCCGGCTGACTCTGCTGGACCGGGACCTGCGGCCCTACACGGAGACGGTCTCCGTTGGCTCTGATTTCCGGGACGACTACGACGGGGACGGATACCGCATCTATACCAACAACCCGGACCACGGCGCCCTCCGGGTGCGGCCCTCCTACGCGGAGGAGGGCGAGACGGTGACGGTCACCGTCTCGCCGGACTCCGGCTATGAGCTGGAGGATCTCACCGCCTCCTTCGGGCGGCGGAACCTCCGCCTCACGGACCGGGGCGGCGGGAGCTACACCTTCACCATGCCCGACGGGGAGGTGGATGTGGAGGCCTCCTTCCGCCTCCGGGAGGGCGGGACCCTGCCCTTCACGGATATTCCGGAGGGCTTCTGGTGCTATGACGAGGTGGGGTACGTCTATGAGCGGGGGCTGATGAACGGCACCGGCCCCGCCACCTTCACCCCCAACGGCTCCACCACCCGGAGCATGATCGTGGCGATTCTGTACCGGATGGAGGGCTCCCCCGCCGTAGCCCCCGGGGCGTTTACTGACGTGTCCGCCGATATGTACTACGCCTCCGCCGTGGCCTGGGCCAGCGCCAACGGCATTGTCAACGGCTATTCGGACGGCGCCTTCCGTCCCGGCGCGGCCATCACCCGGGAGCAGCTGGCGGCCTTTTTGTACCGCTACGCCCGCTATAAGGGAGGCGACGTCTCCGGCCGGGCGGATCTCTCCGCCTATGCCGACGCCGCCGGAATCGCCGGCTACGCCGTGGAGGCCATGGCCTGGGCCAACGCCGCGGGGCTGATCAACGGCACCTCTCAGACCACCCTCTCTCCCCGGGGCACCGCGACCCGGGCCCAGGCGGCGGTGATTTTGACCCGCTTTGCCAGGGATTTTTGAGTTCATGAAAACCGCTCCGGAGAGACCGGGGTGAAAAAAGCAGACAAACGGGCAGACCGTCGGATTTTTTCCGGCGGTCTGTTTTTTTTCCAGTTCTTTCAGATTAAATTCAGCATCTTCCATTAGAGTCTGGTTTAAAACCGGCGGAATGCCGGATTGGAGCGGATTTTTCTGTCGGGCAAGGCGATTTGACGCGGGAATCCTGGCGGATTTCAAGTCAAATCAACGCAGCCCCGGCGGAAAAAGGCGCCCTAAGACGGCGTTTTGACGGTTTTAAAACAGACTCTAGAGTGTGTTTACCTCAATACAGTTGGAAAGGACGTGATCGCATGACGCGGTACCGGCATGAGTGGAAGCATGAGATCGGTCTCTCGGACCGGCTTGTTCTCCGCCAGCGGCTGCGTACGGTGGCGGCGCCGGATGGGCACGCCCGGGACGGGCGGTATTTCATCCGCAGCCTGTACTTCGATAATCCGGCGGACAAGGCCCTGCGGGAGAAGCTGGATGGAGTGGACCGGAGGGAGAAATTTCGTATCCGCTGCTACAACGGAGATACCTCCCTCATCCGTCTGGAGAAAAAGAGCAAGCGGGGCGGCCTGGGGAGCAAGGTCTCGGTGGTCCTCACGGAGGAGGAGGCCCGGGCCGCCGCCGCGGGCGACTGGGCGTGGATGCCCCACAGCGGCAGGGATTTGATTCTGGAGCTGTACAGCAAGATGAAGTCCCAGGGGCTGCGGCCCAGAACCATCGTGGACTACACACGGGAGGCCTTCGTCTATGCCCCGGGCAACGTCCGGGTGACGCTGGACTACGATATTCGCACGGGACTGCGGTGTACGGACTTCTTGAACCCGGACTGCGTTACCGTCCCGGCGGGGGACGCGCCGGCCATCCTGGAGGTCAAGTGGGACGCGTATCTGCCCGAGATCATTCGGGCCGCGGTGCGGCTGCCGGGCCGCCGGGCCTCTGCCTTCTCCAAATACGCGGCATGCCGGATCTACGGATAATCTGTGATAGGGGAGTAAACTTATGACTTTTAATGACATCTTCAAATCCAGCTTTCTGGAAAACGTCGCCAGCGTCAGCTTTTTGGATATGGCCATCGCTCTGACGCTGGCCTTCGGCCTGGGGCTCTTTATCTTCCTGGTCTACAAGAAGACCTTCACCGGCGTTATGTATTCCTCCAGCTTCGGCGTCACCCTTGTGGCGCTGACCATGATCACCACCGTGGTCATTTTGGCGGTTACCAGCAACGTGGTGCTGTCTCTTGGCATGGTGGGCGCGCTGTCCATCGTCCGTTTCCGCACCGCCATCAAGGAACCGCTGGATATTGCCTTTCTCTTCTGGTCCATTGCCGTGGGCATTGTGCTGGCGGCGGGGATGATCCCTCTGGCGGTGTTTGGCAGCGTGTTCATCGGCGGGGTGCTGCTGGTCTTTGTCAACCGGAAATCTCACCTGGACCCCTATATCGTGGTGCTCCGGTGCGAGGACCACGCCGGAGAGACCCGGGCCAGGGCCTGTCTGGAGCAATGTGCGGCGCGGTGCGTGGTGAAGAGCAAGACCGCCCAGCGGGGCATGGTGGAGCTGAACGCGGAGATCCGTCTGAGAGACGGAAACACGGACTTTATCAACACCCTGGCGGAGCTGGAGGGGGTGGACAGCGCCGTGCTGGTCAGCTACAACGGGGACTACATGGGATAGGGAGGCGCCGATGTCGACACATAGATATATCGACCATATCTGTGCCGCGGTTCTGGCGCTGACCCTGGTTTTGACGCTGCTCTTTACCAACGGCGAGGCCCTGGGCCTCCAGCCCGCCTCCGGCAGCCAGGGGTATGGGGAGCGGCTCTTTGACACCTCCCGGGTCCATACCGTCGACATCGTTATGGACGGTTGGGAGGATTTCATCGAGACCTGTGAAAACGAGGAGTACGCCGCCTGCGCCGTGGTCATCGACGGCGAGGCGTACAGGGACGTGGGGCTCCGCGCCAAGGGGAACACCTCCCTCAGCACGGTCTCCGCCATGGGCAGCAGCCGGTACAGCTTCAAGCTGGAATTTGACCATTATGAAGCGGGCAGGACGTATTACGGCCTGGATAAGCTGTGCCTCAACAATGTCATCCAGGACAACACCTATATGAAGGACTACCTCACCTACCGGATGATGGGGGCCTTCGGCGCAGCATCGCCCCTGTGCAGTTACGTCTATATCACGGTCAACGGGGAGGACTGGGGGCTGTACCTGGCGGTGGAGGGCGTGGAGGAGAGCTTCCTCCGGCGCAATTACGGCAGTGGGTATGGGGCGCTCTATAAGCCGGACAGCATTGATTTCGGCGGCGGCCGCGGCAACGGCCGGGACTTTGACATGGAAGGCTTTGTGGGGGGCTGGGCCGTGGGGGACGGCGGCGCTCCGCGGGTTCGAACTGTGACGGCTCCGGAGACAGGGGAGCGGGCGGCGGCGCCGGAGACGGGCTCCATGCCCGGCGGCTTCCCGGGGGGAGAGGCGGCGGTGCCCTCCGGCGGCTTCGGCGGCATGGGCTCCGACGATGTGAAGCTCCGGTACGCCGGCGATGACCCGGACAGCTACGCCAACATCTTCTCCGGCGCCAAGACGGACGTGACGGCGGCGGACCAGGCCCGGCTGATACAGGCCCTGAAAGTCCTGGGCGAGGGGGAAGATGTGGAGAGCGTCCTGGATATGGACCAGGTCCTCCGGTATTTTGTGGTCCACAACTTTGTGGTCAACGGCGACAGCTACACCGGCTCCATGGTCCACAACTACTACCTCTACGAGGAGGACGGACGGCTCAGCATGATTCCCTGGGACTACAACCTGGCCTTCGGCACATTTCAGACTGCTGACGCCTCCGCCGCCGTCAACGACCCCATTGACACTCCCCTCTCCGTCACTGGGGACGGAGACCGGCCCATGGCGGACTGGATCTTCGGCGACGCGGCGTATACGGCGCTGTACCACCGCTGTTTCCAGGAGTTCCTGGAGACCGTGGACCCCGCCGCCCTCATTGAGGAGGCCTATCGTCTGATTGCCCCCTATGTGGAGCGGGACCCCACCAAATTCTGCGCCTATGAGGAGTTTGAGACCGGCGTGGAGACCCTTAAGACCTTCTGTGCCCTCCGGGCCGAGAGTGTGTCCGGCCAGCTGGCGGGGACGATTCCCTCCACGGCGGAGGGCCAGTCCGCCGCCGGAGACGCTCTGGTGGAGACGGACGGCCTGATCCTCTCCGCCATGGGCGCCATGGACATGGGCGGAGACCTGGGCGGCGGGTTTGGCGGCCCCGGAGGGGGCGGGAGACCGGAGTTCGGCCGGGGAACAGAAAACAGGCCGGAGGGTCCGCTCGGACCCTCCGGCCAGCCGGGGGCTGTGGGAATGGAGCTTTCGGGTGAGGGGAACCTCTCCCAGGCGCTTCTCCTGCTGGGCGTCTGCGTTCTGGTTCTGGCGGCGGGGATTCTGACGGCCTGGCAGTACCGGCGGCGGGGGAGACGGAGGCCGGGGGGAGCCGGCCGCCCTGTCCGGGCTCAGGAGAACTCCGCGTGCTGCCGGCGGTAGGCGTCGTTATCCTTTTGGGCCAGCTCCCGGTCCACCTGGGCCAGCTGCCGCTCCAGATCCCTGGCGCGGACTTCGTCTGTCTCGGTCCGAAGCCGGCCCTCCAGCTGTTCCCGCCGTTTTTTCAGCTGCCGGATCTCCCGGTCCACCTTGCCGGTGTCGCAGGTGCATTTCTCCTCCCCCTTGCCGGAGGCCGGTTTTTCCGGCCTTTCCGGCGGGGCGTTTTCCTCCTCCGGCAGGGCCTCCGGGGCCTTGGGGGCGGGGTCGTCAAAGAAGATCCTGGGGCTGCCGTCCCCGTCCTTTCCCACCCAGTACAGGCCGCAGGGCGTGTGTTTCTCCTCGGGGAGGTACCGGTCTGTCGCTGGGGCCGCCGGGGCGGTCCGGGGTTCCTCCCGCCGGGGTTCCTCCTGCCGGGGCGTCTGCACGCCGGAGGGCTCCTGGACCTCCGGGGAGGCGGGAGTGTGGATCATACCGGAAATCGGTTCCATGGCTGTCGCTCCTTCCAAATTGTTCTGTGGGACCAGTTTCCCGCTTTCCGGCGGGAATTTCAAGGGCTTCGCGCTGAACGGTCCCCTGGCGGCTCTGAGATGTTCAGCAGCACGTGGAGGCGGAAGCGGGAGCCCTCCTTTTCCGCCAGCACGGCCCCCCGGTACTTCTCCGCCGCGGCTTTCACGTTGCGCAGGCCAGTGCCCATGGGCGGCAGCGGGCCGGGGGTGCAGGTGTTCTCGAAGGAGAGCCTGTAAAAGCTCCCCTGCCGCCGCCCTGTGACCTGGATGAAGCCTGACTCCGGGGCGGCGAGACAGGCCCGGAGGGCGTTGTCCAGGGCGTTGGCGAAGATGACGCACAGGTCAAAGTCGTCCACGCCGCTCTCCCGGGGCCACAGCAGGGAGACCTCCGCCGTCACGCCCCGGGCCCGGGCGGTCTCCAGCTTGTCCGCCAGCAGGATGTCAATGACGGCGCTGCCGGTGCGGAAGGCGGGGGACAGAGCGGCGGAAGCGGCCCGCAGGGATTCCAGGTAGGCGGCGGCCTCCTCCGCACAGCCGCCGCGCAGCAGGCCGGAGAGCGCCGTGAGGTGGTTGTTCCAGTCGTGGCGGAGGGCCCGGGTCCGCTCCTCCCGGGCCCGGGCATCCTCAAGGTAGGCTTGCTGGGCCCGGGCGGCCTGGGACAGGGCGTCCAGCGCCGCCTGGGCCCGCAGGCCCTGGCAGGCCCGGCGGTAGGCGTGCAGGGTGCACAGCAGAGCGCTGAGGCCCAGGACCTGGAGAGCCAGCAGGCCCAGGTGCTTTCCCGGTTCCGCCGGGGCGGGGGCAGACAGGCGGCTGTAGACAGTCTGGGTGAAAAAGACTTCCGCGGCGAAGAAGAACACGCTGGTCAGCAGGGGGAGCCGGAGATAGGGGGCCGGCTCCTCCTGCGGAGGGAGACACTTCAGGATAAGCCGGCAGCTGCCCCAGCACAGGGCAAAGGCCACCAGGACGGCCAGGATGACCAGCGGATACAGAAGAGGCGTGCCCGTTATCCCGGTAAAGGCGATGCACTCCAGGGACCCTACGATGCCGGAGGAGAGCTGAGAGGTGTAGACCGCCAGCACCGCCGCCGCGCAGGAGAGAGGCAGGGAGTTTTTCAGCGCCAGACGGCTGAAGGCGAAGAGGGCCAGCAGCTCCCCGGCCGCGGCAAAGGCCTCGCCCAGAGCGAGCGCGCGGGAGACCGCGTCTACGGCGCAGAGAAACAGGAGATACCCGGCAAAATACCGGCGTTTGGCGGGTTTCCCCGACAGGCGGCAGGTAAACGCGATGTGGGCAATCACCAGAGTGGCCAGGGTCAGACCCTCCAGAAGCAGGCTGAACCAGTCCATGTCAGGGGTCCCTCTCTCTCATGCGGAGCAGCAGCGCCTGAGTGAAGTCCCGCTCCCGCAGCCGGGAGACGGGAATCTCGGCGCCCTGGGACAGCGTTACCCGGCCCCCGCCGCAGCCCAGCACGAAGTCCAGGTTGACCAGGTAGCTCCGGTGGCACCGGAAGAAGCGCCCGTCCACCTGCCGCTCCAGATTCTCCAGCTTTTCATAGTAGTCCACAAGTCCGCCGCTTCGCAGGTGGAGGTAGACCTTCCGGCCCAGGACCTCGCCGTACGTGATGTCCGCCAGAGGGACAATCCGGCGGACGGTTCCCCGCTGAACCAGGATGCGCCCATTGTCCCGCCGCTCCAGAGCTCGGACGGCCCGGTCTATGACCCGCCGGAAGCGGTCGCCGTCCAGGGGCTTGAGCAGGTAGTCGAAGGCCTCCACCGCGAAGGCGTCGAAGACCAGCTCCCCCAGCACCGTCACAAAGATCACAAGGCCCCGGTCTCCCCGCCGCCGCAGGCGGCGGGCCGTCTCCATGCCGTCCATCCCCTCCATCCGAATGTCCAGGAGCAGCAGGTCAAAGTCCCCGCCCCGCTCCAGAAGAGCCGCACCGGAGGAGAAGCCCTCCACCCGAAAGGGCACGCGCTGCTCCTCCAGGGCGGCCGTGAGGCGGGCGGTGAGGGCCTCCAGCATCCGGGGCTCGTCGTCGCAGACCGCGCAAGTTATCATATCAATCACCATTTTATCAGAATACCAAATATTCGCAAAAAGGGCAATCCCGCCGTCGTGAGATGGCGGGATTGCGTCATGAACGGCGCTAAAAGAGCTCTGCCCACCGGCACAGCAGGGACTCCGCCAGGGCCTCGTCCTCCTTTAGATAGGCCAGATGCAGGTTGTACAGCACCCCGTCCTCCACCAGATAGCCGTCCATGCCGTAATAGCCGCTGGCAAGGCCGGTGTCGGTGATGACCTGGTACCGCCGCCCGTCGGCGGTGGTGCGGAGGGATTCGCTGAATTCCACATCCTCCGTGGTTCTGGCCCCGATGACGACCGTGTCCTCGCTGTCCTCCGTGAAGATGGTGGCAAAGGTCTGGAGGCGGACGCCCTCCACCTCATAGTCCGTCTCCAGCTGGACGCGCAGCAGATGCCCCTGGGGATCGCCGGTGACGTCCAGCGTCGTCCGGGTCTCCTCCAGGTCCCAGTCCAGGCCCCGCAGGGCATCCAGGCCGATATACGCCCGGGCCTCGGCGGCGGAGGGGAAGTGTGTCCGCCGCAGGGTGCCGGGATACCAGCTGCTGAGGGGGTCATAGTTCTGGAATTGCCGGGCGATCTCCTCCCCCGCCTCCCGGATGCCCCCCGTCAGGGCGGAGACGGGGAATTTCTCCACGTCCGCCGCCAGGTCGTAGCCGGATTGGGTGAAGTCCGAGTCCGGCGCTCCCCGGGCGGTGAAGCTGTCCAGCAGCCAGGTGCCGCCCCCGGCGGCCACCGCCGCCGCGGAGGCCAGAAGGCACACGCACGCCGCGGCCAGGACGGCCCGCCGCAGCCGGGGACGCCTCCTTCCGGCGGGGACCTCCGCCGCCGCCTGCACATAGGCCGGGTCCGCCAGCTCCAGCTTTCTCAGCAGTTCCTCGCCTGTCATGGGTCGTAGCCCTCCTTTTTCAGAGATTCCCGGAGACGGTTCCGGCTTCGGTAGAGGGAGACCTTCACCTTGCTCCGGGTCAGGGCGTACCGCTCCGCGATGGCGGCCACGGAGTCCATGTACCAGTACCGCCGCAGGAAGATGTTTCGGCTCTCCTGGCTGAGAGACCCCAGAAAGCGGTTGATGGTCTCCGCCAGAACCAGGTCGTCCAGGTGCTCCGCGGCGTTGTCCGGGGCGGGAAGGCACCGCTCCAGCTCTCCGGTGAGCTGGAGAAGGGGGGCGCCGCGCTTCCGGCGGCTCCGCTCCCGGCAGCGGTCCAGCGCCGTGTGTCGGGCGATTCGGGCCAGGAAGGGGAAGAGGTAGTCCCGGGGCTCGTGGGGTGGGATGGCGTTCCAGGCCGCCAGATACACGTCGTTTTCGCACTCCTCGGCGGTCTGGGGGTCCTCCAGCAGGTTTTCCGCCAGGGCCCGCAGGGCACCGCCGTATTTCTCCGCGGTGCGGGCCAGGGCGGACTCGTCCCGGGCCAGGTATAATTCTACAATCTGGTGGTCGTCCATAGGCAATGCCCCCCTTCCCGGTGTGGAACGCTCTGCTGATCTAAGCGCCGTTTGCGGCGGAGTGGTTACAGATTTTTAAAAAATTATATCGAAAATCGCCGCTTCTGTAAAGATTCCGGAGCCATTTGCCTTTGGAGGAAAAATTTCTCTTGACAAACGGGAGCGCCGCGGATAAAATGGCTTCAATTATTTTAATTAAATTAATTTAATTAAAATAATAAAAACTTTTCAAATGAGGAGCGGACATATGGAATTCGAGAAAGTGCGCGACGTAATCGTGGAGACGCTGGGATGTGAGGCCGGGCAGGTGACCGAGCAGGCCACCCTGGAGGAGCTGGGGGCGGACTCTCTGGCCGCCGTGGAGCTGATCATGGCCCTGGAGGAGTCCACGGGCATCGCCATTGACGACGCCGACGCGGCCAATCTCAAGACCGTGGGAGATATTCTCAGCTATTTGAAGACCCACCAGTGAGAGATTCCGGCGGGGGGAGGGGGACCTCCCTTCGCCGGACCAAATCCTGAACGGAGAGGAATTGCCATGACCAACCAGGACATTTACGATCTGATCGCCTGCTTTGACCGCAGCACCGCCCAGACGATGCGGCTGTCTTTGCAGGATTTTACCATAGAGCTGACCCGGGGAGGGGCCCGGGTCCCAGAGGCCGCCGCCCCCGCCGGCGGGGCGGAGCCCCTTCCGGCCCCCAGGGCGGGGGAGACCATCACCGCCCCGCTGGTAGGGACCTTCTACGCGGCCCCCGCGCCGGACAGCCCGCCCTTTGTGACGGCGGGGGGCCGGGTGAAAAAGGGGGAGACCGTGTGCCTCATTGAGGCCATGAAGATGATGAGCGAGGTCTCCGCTCCCTGCGACTGCGTCATTGAAGAGGTGGTGAAGGCCAACGGGGAGCTGGCGGCCTTCGGCGAGCCCCTGTTCCGTTACCGGCCATGCTGAGACGGGTGCTGATTGCCAACCGGGGCGAGATCGCCCTGCGGGTCCTGCGGGCCTGCCGGGAGATGGGAATCGAGACCGTGGCCGCCTGCTCTGAGGCGGACCGGGAGGCCCTTCATGTCCAGCTGGCCACTCAGGCGGTGTGCGTCGGCCCCGCCCGGGCGGCGGACAGCTATCTGAACCAGGAGGCCCTGCTGACGGCGGCGCTGGCGACCGGCTGTGACGGCGTGCACCCCGGTTACGGGTTTTTGTCTGAGAACGCGGAGTTTGCCGACGCCTGCGCGGAGGCCGGGCTGACCTTCATCGGCCCCTCTGGAGATACCATCCGGAGGGCGGGGAGCAAGTCCGCCGCCCGGGAGCTCATGCGCGCCGCGGGCGTGCCGGTGACGCCGGGGTCCGACGGGGCGGTGCGCTCCGCGGAGGCGGCGCTGGCCGCCGCGGAGCGGGTGGGCTACCCCGTGCTGCTGAAGGCCAGCGCCGGAGGCGGCGGCCGGGGCATCCGCCGCTGTGACGGCCCGGAGGACCTGCCCGCCGCCTTCGCGGAGGCCCAGGCGGAGGCCCGGGCCTGTTTTGACAGCGACGAGATGTACCTGGAGAAGCTGGTGCTGAATCCCCGGCACATCGAGTTTCAGATCCTGGCGGACCGCCACGGCAATGTGATTCACCTGGGGGACCGGGACTGCTCCATCCAGCGCCGGAACCAAAAGCTCATTGAGGAGGCCCCGGCCCGGTGTCTGACGCCGGATCTGCGGGCGGAGATGGGCCGGGCCGCCGTCCGGGCGGCACGGGCCGTGGGGTACCAGGGCGCGGGCACGGTGGAATTTCTGCTGGACGATAGCGGGAAGCGCTTCTATTTTATGGAGATGAACACCCGCATTCAGGTGGAGCACGGCGTCACGGAGCTGATCACCGGCGTGGACCTGGTGCGCCAGCAGCTGCGGATCGCCCCCGGCCTGTCCCTGGGGATTGCCCAGGAGGATGTGCGGCTGGAGGGCCACGCCATAGAGTGCCGGGTCAACGCCGAGGACCCGTCCCAGGACTTCCGGCCCTGCCCCGGCAAAGTGGAGTTTCTGCACTTCCCCGGCGGGCCTGGGGTGCGGGTGGACTCCTGCCTGTACAGCGGCTGCAGCCTGCCGCCCTACTATGACTCCCTGGCGGCAAAGCTGCTGGTCCACGCCCCCACCCGGCTGGGGGCGGTGCGCCGGATGCGGCGCTGCCTGGAGGAGTTTGCCCTGGAGGGGGTTCCCACCAACGCGGAGCTGTCCTACGAGATCCTATACCACCCCGTGTTTCTCCGGGGCGGCTGTACCACCGCGTTTTTGGATGAGCATCTCAAGGAGCTGCTGGAGTTCAGCCGGCGGCTGGCGGAGAAGGAGGAAGAGGCATGAACGGCGTCTTTGCCAAGCGGCGGGCCCGGCTGCTGGCCATGAAGGCCCTGCGGGACAGCTACACCGCAGGGGAGAGGACCTTCACCTGTCCCGCCTGCGGGCAGGAGAGCGACCGGAAGCAGGTGGCCCAGGAGCTGTACGTCTGCCCCAGGTGCGGACACCACCTCGCCCTGGGGGCGTACTACCGCCTGAGCACCATTTTGGACCCCGGCTCCTTCCGGGAGCTGAATGAGAAGTTCTCCGCCGCGGACCCGCTGGAGTTTCCGGGATACCGGGAGAAGCTGGACGCCGCCCGGAGAAAGACGGGCCTTCAGGAGGCGGTGGTCACCGCCGTGGGGACTGTCGACGGGCGGCGATGTGTGGTGGGCGTCATGGACAGCCGCTTCCTCATGGGCAGCATGAGCGCCGCCGTGGGAGAGAAGATTACCCTGGCCATTGAGTATGCCGCCAAAAATAAGCTCCCTTTGATTCTGTTCACCGCCAGCGGCGGCGCCCGGATGCAGGAGGGCATTTTGTCCCTGATGCAGATGGCCAAGACCAGCGCCGCCCTGGCCCGGTTTTCTGAAAAGGGGCTGCTGTACATCGCTGTGCTGACAAACCCCACCACCGGCGGCGTCACCGCCAGCTTTGCCTCGCTGGGGGACGTTGTTCTGGCGGAGCCGGGGGCGCTGATCGGCTTTGCCGGTCCCCGGGTGATTCAGCAGACCATCGGCGAGACGCTGCCGGAGGGCTTTCAGCGCTCGGAGTATCAGGACCGGCACGGCTTTGTGGACGCGGTGGTGCCGCGGGGCCGGCTGCGGGAGACGCTGTCCCGGCTGCTGCGGCTCCATGAGAGGGGAGGACGGTCATGATGGAACTGACGCCGGCCCAGCGGGTGGCCGCCGCGCGCCACCCCCAGAGGCCTAACGCCGCCGACTATATCGGGACGTTGTTCACCGATTTTTTTGAGCAGCACGGCGACCGCCTCAGCGGGGAGGACGGAGCCGTCCTGGGGGGAATCGCGCTGTACCACGGGCGGCCCGTCACTGTCATCGGCACCCGCAAGGGCCGGACGGCGGAGGAAAACCTCAGGTGCAACTTCGGGATGCCCGGCCCCGCCGGCTACCGCAAGGCACTGCGGCTGATGCGGCAGGCGGAGAAATTCCGCCGCCCGGTCATTACATTCATAGACACCGCCGGAGCCTACCCCGGCCTGGAGGCGGAGGCTCAGGGACAGGGGGAGGCCATTGCCCGGAACCTCTTTGAGATGAGCCGCCTGACGGTGCCTGTGGTCGCCTTGGTCACCGGCGAGGGCAACAGCGGCGGGGCCCTGGCCCTGGCCGTGGCCGACCGGGTGCTGATGCTGGAGAACGCCGTGTACGCCATTCTCTCTCCGGAGGGCTTCGCCTCCATTCTGTGGAAGGATGCCCAGCGCCGGGAGGAGGCCTGCGGAATTATGAAGCTGACGGCCCCGGATCTGCTGGGCCTGGGAGTCATCGACGAGATCATCCGGGAGCCGGAGGGCGGCGCCCACCTGGCCCCGAGGGTGGCTCTGGGGGAGGTGGACCGCTGTCTCAGCCGCCATCTGGCGGAGCTGCTTCGCCAGAGCGGGGCGGCCCTGGCGGAGGCGCGGTACCAGAAATTCAGACGGATGGGCGCGGACATCCAGAGGGAGGACCCATGAACGGAATCAAGATCAAAGGCATGGGCCGCTGTGTGCCCCAGCGGGTGGTTACCAATGAGGACATGGCGAAAATCGTGGACACCACCGACCAGTGGATCACCAGCCGCACGGGCATCCGGCGCCGCCGCCACTGTGTGTCGGAGACCCACGGCTCCCTGTGCGCCGGGGCCGCCCGGGCGGCGCTGGACCGGGCCGGCGTCTCCCCGGAGGAGATCGGGGCCTGCGTTGTGGCCACGGTGACGGCGGACACCCTGGTGCCCTCCGCCGCCTGCGTCCTCCAGCGGGAGCTGGGCCTGCCCGGCGACATCCCCTGCTTTGACCTCAGCGCCGCCTGCACGGGGTTTCTCTTCGCCCTCCACACCATGGAGTGCCTGCTGAACGCCTCGCCCCGGAAATACGGCCTGGTGGTGGGGGCGGAGACCCTCAGCCGCGTCACCAACTGGGACGACCGGGGCACCTGCATCCTCTTCGGGGACGGGGCCGGAGCGGCGGTGGTGGAGTGCCGGAAGGGCTGGCCCTCCATCGGAGCGGAGCTGGGCTGCCACGGGGACGGCCAGCTGCTGCGCCTGCCCGGCGTGGAGGCCGGGGAGCGGAGCCTGATCTCCATGGAGGGGACCCGGGTCTTCAAGTTCGCCCTGGAGGCGGTGCCCTGGTGCGTGGACCGGGTGCTGGAGCGGACCGGATACGCCATAGAGGACGTGGACTTCTTCGTCTTCCACCAGGCCAACGCCCGGATCATCGACCTGGCGGCCCGGAAGTACCGCATCCCTCCGGAGAAGTACTATAAAAACATCGCCGAGTACGGCAACACCTCCGCGGCCAGCATCCCCCTGGTTCTCAGCGAGCTGGAGGACATGGGCCGCGTGGGCCCCGGCTCCAGGACGCTGGTGGTGGGGTTCGGCGGCGGGCTGACCTGGGGCGGCGCGATGGTGGAGTTTGCGTGAGCGTGAGGATGGGACAAACAGAACCGTGGGGAATGAGCAGCGGGAAGTCTGCGGTCCGCGGGTTCGCCGCTGAGTTCCTGACTGCGAAATTAAAATGAAAGCGGGATTGCTTTGAAGAAGCTGAACGAGATTCTAGGGACCGAGTTTCCCATCATTCAGGGCGGCATGGCCAACATCGCCACCGGCGAATTCGCCGCCGCCTGTTCCAACGCCGGCGCCCTGGGCATGATCGCCACCGGGGGCTGGGACGCGGGCCGGCTCCGGCAGGAGATCCGCCGGGCCCGGGAGCTGACGGATAAGCCCTTTGGCGTAAACCTCATGCTCATGAGTCCCTACGCCGCCGACATCGCCCAGGTGATTTTGGACGAGGGCGTGCGGGTGGTCACCACCGGCGCCGGAAATCCGGGGCAGTACATCCCCGCCTGGAAGGCCGCCGGGATCAAGGTGATTCCCGTTGTGGCGGCGGCGGTGCTGGCCAGGCGTCTGGAGCGGTACGGCGTCGACGCCGTCATCGCCGAGGGCACGGAGTCCGGCGGCCATGTGGGGGAGATGACCACCATGGCCCTGGTGCCCCAGGTTATCGACGCGGTGAGCGTGCCCGTGGTGGCCGCCGGGGGTATCGCCTCCGGACGGCAGATGGCGGCGGCCCTGGCCCTGGGGGCCTGCGGCGTCCAGGTGGGCACCTGCCTGCTGGCGAGCCGGGAGTGCCCCATCCATGAGAACTACAAACAGGCGGTCCTGAAGGCCAAGGACAGCGACACGGTGGTGACGGGCCGGTCTGTGGGCGGCCCTGTGCGGTGCCTGAAAAACAGGATGACCCGGGAGTATCTGGCCCTGGAGAAGCGGGGCGCCACCCTGGAGGAGCTGGAGACCGTCACCCTGGGGGGCCTCCGCAAGGCGGTGCTGGAGGGCGACATGGACGCCGGCAGCGTCATGGCCGGCCAGGTGGCCGGGATGCTCCATGAGATCCGGCCCCTGCGGCAGATCTTTGAGGAGCTGTACGGCCAGGGCCGCGCCGTGCTGGCGGAGACCTGCCGGGAGTGGGGGGCCGAGAGATGAAGCTGGGCTTTTTATACGCCGGGCAGGGCAGCCAGCACCCCGGCATGGGGGCGGACCTGTACGAGGCGTACCCCGCCTTCCGGGCGGTGCTGGGCGAGGCGGCGGAAGAGGTGGACTTCGACCTGCCGGGGACCTGCTTTCAGGACCCCGAGGGGGTTTTGAACCAGACCCGGTACACCCAGCCCTGCATGGTGGCCTTTGCCGCGGGGCTGACGGCGGTGCTGGCGGAGCGGGGAATCGTCCCGGCTGCGGCGGCGGGCCTCAGCCTGGGGGAGTACTCCGCCCTCCACGCCGCCGGTGTCTTCGGCGCCGGAACCGCCGTGGGACTGACGGCCTTTCGGGGAAAGGCCATGGAGGAGGCCGCCGCCGGCTGCGACAGCGCCATGATGGCCGTCTTAAACCTGGACCGGGAACCGCTCCAGGCCGCCTGCGTCCAGGCGTCGGCCCTTGGCACCGTGGCCATCGCCAACTACAACTGCCCCGGCCAGCTGGTGATCGGCGGCTGCCGGGCAGCGGTGGAGCGGGCCGCGGCTCTTGCAAAGGAGCGGGGGGCCAGACGGTGCCTTCCTCTCAAGGTCAGCGGGCCCTTCCACACGCCGCTGATGGCCCCCGCCGGGGCGGCGCTGGAGGCGTACTTTCGGACCGTTCCCTTTGAGGAGCCCCGAATTCCGGTGGTATTCAACTGCCTGGGAGACGTGAGGCCGGAGGGGACGTCCATCCAGTCCCTGCTGGTGCGGCAGGTCCAGAGCAGCGTCTATATGGAGGACTCCATCCGGAAGATGGCCGCCATGGGCCTGGACGCTCTGGTGGAGATCGGCCCGGGAAAGGTCCTTACCGGATTTGTGAAAAAGACCGCGCCTGGGTTCCCGGTGTGCTCCGTGGAGACCGCGGCGGACGTGGAGGCCCTGGCGGATACCCTGAGACAGCTGACGGAGGGAAGAGCGTGATGGATTTTACAGGAAAGACGGCCGTGGTCACCGGCGGCAGCCGGGGCATCGGACGGGCCGTGTGTCTGGAGCTGGCGAAGGGAGGAGCCAGCGTGGTGCTGTGCTGCGCCGGAAATATGGCGGCGGCGGAGGAGACGGTGAAGGCCTGCGAGGCGGCGGGAGGCCGGGCCATGGCGCTGCGGTGCGGCGTCACTGACGCCGGCCAGGTAAAGGCGCTGATGGACGTAGCCCTGGGGAAATTCGGCCGCATCGACATCTTGGTGAACAACGCCGGCATCACCCGGGATGGCCTGCTGGCCATGATGAAGGAGCCGGATTTTGACGCCGTGGTGGACACCAATCTCAAAGGAGCCTTTTTGTGCATGAAGGCGGCGGTGCGGCCCATGATGAAGCAGCGCTATGGCCACATCGTGAACCTCAGCAGCGTGGTGGGCCTTCGGGGCAACGCCGGGCAGGTGAACTACGCCGCCAGCAAGGCCGGGATCATCGGCATGACCAAATCCCTGGCCAAGGAGCTGGCCTCCCGGGGGATCACGGTTAACGCCGTGGCGCCGGGCTTTATCGACACCGACATGACCGCCGCCATACCGGAGGCGGCCCGCGCCGCCGCCCTGTCGGGCATTCCCATGGCCCGGCTGGGCGCGCCGGAGGAGGTGGCCAGGGCCGTGGCCTTTCTGGCCAGCGACGATGCCGCCTATATCACCGGCCAGGTGCTGGCCGTGGACGGCGGCATGGCAATGTGAGACATGGGGGATTGGGAGTGAGAGGTGAGGCGCCGTTTGCCCCGCCTCCATTCCTGACGCCCGATTTTTTGATTCCTGAAGTCTGTTTCAAAACCGGCGGAATACCGGGCAGGACCGGATTTTTCCGCCGGCCGAATCAGCGCGGTCCTGGCGAAAAAAGACGCCCTGAGGCGGCGTTTTGACGGGTTTGGAACAGACTCTAATGAAAACAGGGGGTTTACTATGGAACGACGCAGAGTCGTCATTACCGGCCTGGGCGCGGTCACGCCTCTTGGCCTCACCGCGCCGGAGAGCTGGCGGGCCGTACGGGAGGGCGTTTGCGGCATCGGGCCTATCACCCAGTTCGACCCCGCCGGCATGAAAGTCAGCCTGGCCGCGGAGGTCAGAGGCTTTGACCCGGAGGATTATATGCCAAAGCCGGAGGCCAAGCGCATGGGACGTTTTACCCAGTTTGCCGTGGCGTCCGCGAAAGAGGCCCTGGCGGATGCCGGATTCTCACCGGAGGCGGCGGACCCGGACCGCTGCGGCGTCATTGTCTCCAGCGGCATCGGGGGATTGGGTATCACTGAGGAGGAGCACGACCGGGGCCTTGCCCGGGGCTGGGACCGGGTGTCCCCCTTCTTCATTCCCTCGGGCATCTGCAACATGGCGGCGGGGCAGGTGGCCATCGCCGCCGGCTTCCGGGGGATGTGCACCTGTCCCGTGGCCGCCTGCACCGGCGGCACCAACGCCGTGGGAGACGCCTTTCACTACATTCGGGACGGCTACGCCGAGGCGATGCTCTGCGGCGGTACGGAGTCCGCCGTCACGCCTCTGGCGGTGGGGGGCTTTACCTCCATGCGGGCGCTGACCCAGACGGAGGACCCCAGCCGGGCCTCCATCCCCTTTGACAAAGAGCGGAGCGGATTTGTTCTGGGAGAGGGCGCGGCCGTCCTGCTGCTGGAGGAGCTGGAGCACGCCCGGCGGCGGGGCGCGAAGATCTACGCCGAGATGGTGGGCTACGGCGCCACCTGCGACGCCTACCACATGACCGCTCCCCGGCCCGACGGCAGCGGCGGCGCGAAAGCCATGGCCCTGGCGCTGGCGGACGGCGGCGTCCGGCCGGAGGAAGTGGGCTACATCAACGCCCACGGCACCTCCACCCACTTAAACGACGCCATCGAGACCGCCGCCGTCAAGGCGGTGTTCGGTGACCACGCCCGCCAGTTGGCCGTGAGCTCCACGAAGTCCATGACCGGGCACATGCTGGGGGCGGCGGGGGCCGTGGAGGCCATGTTCACCGCTTTGGTCCTGCGGGACGCCTTTCTCCCCGCCACCATCCACTACCGGACGCCGGATGAGGAGTGCGACCTGGACGTAGTGCCCAACCAGGGCCGCGCCGCCGCGGTGAAGTACGCCCTGAGCAACTCCCTGGGCTTCGGCGGCCACAACGGCAGCGTTCTTTTAAAGAGATGGGAGGGCTGAGCGATGGGAATGACCTATGACTCCGATCAAATCGCCCGGATTCTGCCTCACCGCTATCCCTTTGCCCTGGTGGACCGCGTCGTGGACGGTGAGCCGGGCCGGTGGGCCAGAGGCATCAAGTGTGTCACGGTGAATGAGCCGTTTTTCCAGGGCCATTTTCCCCAAAAGCACGTGATGCCCGGCGTCCTCCTCATCGAGGCCATGGCCCAGGTGGGAGGCGTGGCCATCCTGGCTCTACCGGAGAACCAGGGGAAGCTGGCGTTTCTGGGCCGGGTGCGGGACGCCCGCTTCAAGCGCCAGGTGGTCCCTGGGGATGTGGTGGAGATGGAGTGCGTGCTGACAAAGCGCAGGGGCCCCATCGGCGTGGGAACCTGCAGGGCCACGGTTAACGGGCAGGAGGCCGCCACGGCGGAGCTGACCTTTGCCATCGGCGCGGAATAATCCTTGCCGTTTTCCCGAGAGTTTGCTATACTGTGAAAAAACCGGCGAATCTGCGGGAAAGCGGGCGAGAGCAATGCTGCAACACGCGTTTTTTAACGTCTATACCAAGTTCAAGGTGCACTTTTACCAGGAGATCTTTCAGCGGTTCCAGACCCGGGAGGCCAATTTGACCACGGTGGAGACCTTCTGTGTGGAGACCATCCAGGCCCTGGGCAGCCCAACGGTGAACGAGTTTGCGACCTTTATGCGCATCTCTCCGCCCAACGCCACCTACAAGATCAACAGCTTGGTGAAAAAGGGCTATATCCGCAAGGTGCGGTCCGCCGAGGACCGCAGGGAGTATCACCTGGAGGTCATGCCCAAGTATTTCGACTACTACAATATCTCCACCAGCTATCTGGTGGAGGTGATGAGCCGGGTGACCAGGCGGTTCTCCGCCGAGGAGTGCGCCCGGCTGGAGGAGATGCTGACAATTGTCAGCCGGGAATTGATGCCGGAGGTGCAGATTCCCGACGTGGATCTGCGGCTGTAAGCGGTGGGGAGGCCCCGGCGGTTTTGGAGAAAACCGCCGGGGCCTTTAACGTCTGTATTCTCCGGGGCCTTCCGGGGGGGACAGCACCGCTCCATAGAGTGCTTTAGGGAGATGGTTCCGCCCTCCTTGAGAGGACCTCGCCCCGCGGTTTCCTGGTCCGGGCAGCGGGCGATTCCCGGTCCGAAGGTCAAAATGTGTTTCAGCCGCGGTGAATCGGTATTGAGAAACGCGGAGAGGTATGCTATAATGCTTGCGGAACGGTTATGAAAGAAGCGCTGATGAAATGCCCGCCCATGTCCGCGTGCCATAAAAATTTTCCGGCCCGCGCCGGGAAGTTGGAAAGCTCGGGGATTTCCCGCGCGGTTTTCCCGCCGGGGAAAATTGCCGGCGCGAATCCGCGCGGGTTGATCCGATCAGCGCTTCTTTAAATTTGAGCCAGACCCGTTTCCCGGCGGTTTGGGGACTGGCATGTCAAGGAGGAAGCTATGAAATTAGGAATCGTGGGACTGCCCAACGTGGGCAAGTCCACTCTGTTCAACGCCATCACCAACGCCGGCGCCGAGAGCGCGAACTACCCCTTTTGCACCATCGACCCCAACGTGGGCATGGTGGCCGTGCCCGATGAGCGGCTGGACCGTCTGGCGGAGATGTACGAGCCGGACAAGAAGACTCCGGCGGTCATTGAGTTTGTAGATATTGCCGGCCTTGTAAAGGGGGCCAGTCAGGGCGCGGGCCTGGGCAACAAGTTCCTGGCCAACATCCGGGAGACGGATGCCATTGTCCATGTGGTCCGCTGCTTTGACGATGAGAACATCATGCATGTGGTGGCCGACGCCGGCACCAATGTCCCCGTGGACCCCCTGGGGGATATTGAGACCATTGACCTGGAGCTGATCATGGCGGACCTGGAGATGGTGAACCGCCGGGTGGAAAAGGCTCAGAAGGCCGCCAAGGGGGACCGGAAGTTCCTCCATGAGGCGGAGGTTTTCAAGGCTCTGGCGGAGCACCTGAACGCCGGGAAATCCGCCCGCACCTATCAGTGTGATGACGATGACATGGCCCTGATCGAGACCAGCGACCTCCTGAGCCTCAAGCCCATTATCTACGCCGCCAACACCGATGAGGACGGCTTTGCCAATCTGGATAAAAATCGGTATTACCAGCAGGTGAAGACCCTGGCGGAGCGGGAGGGGGCCCAGGTATTGCCCATCTGCGCCAAGCTGGAGCAGGACATCGCCGAGCTGGAGGGCGAGGAGAGGCAGATGTTCCTGGAGGAGCTGGGGGTGGAGGAGTCCGGCCTGGACCGGCTCATCAAGTGCTCCTACACCCTGCTGGGCCTTATCTCCTTCCTGACCTACGGCAAGGACGAGTGCCGGGCCTGGACCGTCAGAAAAGGCACCAAGGCCCCCAGGGCCGCCGGCAAGATCCACACCGACATCGAGCGGGGCTTCATCCGCGCAGAGGTCATCGCCTACGAGGACATGATGAAGTGCGGCAGCGTCAACGCCGCCAAGGAGAAGGGCCTCCTCCGCAGCGAGGGCAAGGAGTACGTGGTTCAGGACGGCGACATGATCTACTTCCGCTTCAACGTGTGAGTATGACGGAGCTGGAACGTTTGGCGGCCTATGACCGCATGTACGGAGACCTTCTGCGGGAGCGGGAGGGGGTTCTCACAAAGCTGGAGGAGCTGCGCTCCGCCGGAAAGCAGCGGGGCGCCACCTACCAGCAGCTGCTGGCCCAGAAGCTGACGCTGCAAAATCTGATGGGCAGGTTTGAGATCTACGGCATCAGGCCGGAATAACGCCGAAGGGGCGGACGTTGACGTGTCCGCCCCTTCGGCGCGAAATTTTTTTCTCCGCCTGAAACAATCCGGCCGCTCCGGACGTATTATCAGTGAAAGGCGCTTTTCCACCGAAATATTGACAAAAGGAGGCATTGTTATGGATGAACAAGCGGTGTTTCTCCGCAATGCCATGGAGGCTCACGGCGGGCCGGTGTACCGGCTGGCCCTGTGCCGCCTGCAAAACACGGCGGACGCCGAGGACGTCTATCAGGACGTATTTCTCCGGCTGCTGAGGGAGGGGGCCCGGGACTGGGACGGCGAATATCTCAAGGCGTGGCTCCTTCGAACGGCGCTGAACCGGTGCGTGGATGTTCAGCGGTTCCGGCTGCGGCGGCCGGTGCTGTCGCTGGATGAGGTGCCGGAGCTGGCCCAGCCTGCCGACAGCCAGGCGGCGGAGCTGTGGGAGGCGGTGTCCTGCCTGCCGGAGGGAGAGCGGACGGCGGTGCACCTGCACTACGCGGAGGGGTACCGGACCGAGGAGATTGCCGCCATGCTGGGTGTTCCGGGAACGACGGTGCGCACCCGGCTCCGCCGGGCGAGAATGAGACTGAAAGATCTGTTGGGAGGTACGGACGATGAAGGAGAACAGGTATCAGAGAACAGTGGAGAACATCTGCGTGCCCGCCGGGCTTGAGGAGCGGGTGCTGTCCGCGGCCCGGCGCCAGGGGGCGGCGGAGCGGGCTGCCGGACGCGGGCGGTTCCGCCCGGTGATGCGGGCGGCGGTGTGCGCCGTGTGCGCCCTGACCCTGGTGCTGGGGAGCGTTCACCTGCGGCCCCCCGCCGGCCCCATGGACTCCGCCCCGGAGAGCGGGGATTCAGACTCCGTCCGGCAGGAGGTTCCCGGAGTGCTTCCCCTGACCCTTTCCTTCGGCCTGACGGCCTATGCCGCCGGCACCGGGGAGGCCTACCCCGTGGGAGAGGACGGCGCCATTGCCTTTGCCATGGGCGAGGGGATGACCAACCCCGGGGAGGGGGACTACACCGGCTGTCTCTTCCAGGTCACTGGGGAGGACATCGCCGCCGTGGCGCTGTCCATCGACCGGGGCGGGCTGTACCGCTACCGGACGCTGGAGAACCTGACGGAGGAGGAGATGGCGGATTTCCGGCGGCGCATGGGCACGCCGGAGCTGGCCACCGCGGCCATCAGCCAGACCGATGACGGCGTGTGGTACATGCCGGAGATGGTGCTCCTGGGGGAGCGCGCGGAGGAGGAGTATGACCCGGAGACCCGGTACGGCTTCTGGGTTTCCCCGGAGGACATGGCCTGGAACACAGGTCTTGGCATCTCCACCGAGGCCCAGATGGACGCCGACTACTTTGACGGCGCGGCTCTCACCGTCACCGCCGTGTTTGAAAACGGCGGGGAGAGTACCCGGGTCTACCGTCTCCACAGCGGCCGCCTCAAGGCGGAGCGGACGGAGGACTATGTGCTCGCCGTCCTGCCGGAGCTGGCGGGAGAGGAGGACCCCTGGGTATACGGCATCTACGCCGTGCCGGAGGAATAAGCGTTTTCCCGGAGGGGGGGCCGCCGACGGCGGCCCCCCCTCGCTAGCCTTTCGCGGCCTGAGGCGCAAAAGAAGATTGCAAATCATTCCCCGGTATGATACATTTATTTTATACAGCGCGCAAGATGCGGTATGAGGCCGCAAAATGGGAGGAACAGCATGAATATCGTATGTTTGGATATGGAGGGCGTTCTGGTGCCCGAGATCTGGATCGCCTTCTCCGAGGCCAGCGGCATTCCGGAGCTGCGGCGCACCACCCGTGACGAGCCCGACTATGACAAGCTGATGAAATTCCGCCTGGGAATTTTGAGGGAGCACGGCCTGGGCTTAAAAGAAATTCAGGCTACCATCGCCAAGATCGACCCCCTGCCCGGCGCCAGGGAGTTTATGGACGAGCTGAGGACATTAACCCAGGTCATCATCCTCAGCGACACCTTCGAGGAGTTCGCGCGGCCCCTGATGGAGAAGCTGAACTGGCCCACGATCTTCTGCAACTCTCTGGAGGTGGCGGAGAGCGGCGAGATCACCGGTTACAGAATGCGCTGCGAGAAGTCCAAGCTCACCACCGTCAAGGCCCTCCAGTCCATCGGGTACGACACCATCGCCGCCGGGGACAGCTTCAACGATTTGGGCATGATCCAGGCCAGCAAGGCCGGATTCCTGTTCAAGAGCACGGAGCAGATTAAGAAGGACTACCCTCAGTTCCCGGCCTACGAGGAGTTTGACGATTTGCTCGGCGCCATCAAGGCGGCGCTGTAAGGCGGGATGGACCTGGGTTTTTTGCGGGGGGGCCCTGTGGGAGATATTCAAGGGGCCGCTGATGATTCTGGCTGCGCCGGCAATTCCCCTGCTTCTGATCTGCCTGACGGTCATTGCGGTTATGGTAATCCGGGAAGTGCGGAAATAGAATATACAGGAAGGGAGACACAATATGAATCCAAAGTTTGAGAAGCTGGGCTTCTATCCCGCCGGCGTCCTGCTGCCAAAGGACGCGGACATGACGAAGTGGGCCGTGGTGGCCTGCGACCAGTTTACCTCCCAGCCGTCGTACTGGCAGGCGGTGGAGGACACCGTGGGGGACGCCCCCTCCACGCTGCGCCTTATCCTGCCGGAGGCACGGCTGAACGACCCTGATGTGGATGGCCATATCGCCGCCATCAACGATTCCATGCAGAGGTATTTGGACCAGGGCGTGTTTCGGGAGCTGCCGGAGTCCCTCATTTATATAGAGCGGACCCAGTCTGACGGCCGGATCCGCCGGGGGCTCATCGGCATGGTGGATCTGGAGCAGTACGACTTCACCCCCGGCTCCGGCGCGCTGATCCGGGCCACCGAGGGCACGGTGCTCTCCCGCATCCCGCCCCGGGTGCGGGTCCGGCAGGACGCGCCTGTTGAGCTGCCCCACGTGATGCTCCTTATCGACGATCCGGACCGGACCGTCATCGAGCCCCTGGCGGCGGCCAGCGGGGAGATGGAGAAACTCTACGACTTCGATCTCCAGCAGGGGGGCGGACACCTCGCCGGCTGGCGCCTGACGGCGGCCCAGACGGACGCCGCGGCGGAGGCCCTGGCGGGCCTGTGCACGGAGGCGGAGATGGAGAGGAAGTACGGCATGAAGGGCGCGGCTCCCCTGCTCTTCGCCGTGGGGGACGGCAACCACTCCCTGGCCACCGCCAAGCAGTGCTATGAGAATTTGAAGAAGGTCACGCCGGAGGCGGAGTGGGCCGCCCTGCCCGCCCGGTACGCCCTGGTGGAGGTGGTGAACAACCACGACAGCGCCTTGACCTTTGAGCCCATCCACCGGGTGGTCTTCGGCGTGGAGCCGGAGAAGCTGCTGGAGGCCTTCAAAGCCTGCTACCCCGGCGCCCACGAGGGGGAGGGCGAGGGACACACCGTCGCCTACACTTACGCCGGGCGCACCGGCTTTGTCACCGTGCCCCAGCCCCGGGTCCAGCTGGCGGTGGGCACCCTCCAGGCGTTTTTGGACGACTACGTCAAGGCGAATGGCGGCGAGGTGGACTACATCCACGGCGACGCGGTCACGGACGAGCTGGGGGCAAAACCCGGCAACATCGGCTTCAAGCTCCCGGCCATGGGCAAGGAGCAGCTCTTTAAAACCGTCATGGCCGACGGCGTCCTGCCCCGCAAGACCTTCTCCATGGGCCATGCCCAGGATAAGCGGTACTATGTGGAGGCCCGGAAGATTAAATAGCGGACCGCCCCGCGCCCTGTTCTCAGCGGCGCGGGGCGTCTGTACAGGAAGAGGGATTCTATGGAAGAGAGACTTGCGCCGGCGAAAATCAACCTGGCCCTGGACATCCTGGGCCCCAGGCCGGACGGCTACCACGAGATGCGGATGGTGATGCAGACCGTGTCCCTCTGCGACAGGGTGGCCCTGGAGGCGTCGGAGGAGGGCTTTGCCCTCCGTACGGACGGAGACTTTCTCCCGGCGGGGGAGAGGACTTTGGAGCAGCGGGCGGCGGAGGTGTTTTTCCGGGAGCTGGGCCGCCCTTGCCCGCCGCTGGCCGTGAGGCTGGAGAAGCGGACCCCGGCCTACGCTGGCCTGGGCGGCGGCAGCGCCGACGTGGCGGCCTTCCTGCGGCTTCTGCGGCAGCGCTACGCCCCGGAGATGTCCCCGGAGACCCTGGAGAGAATCGGCCTGGCGGTGGGCAGCGACATGCCCTTCTGCATCCGGGGGGGCACCGCCCTGGCGGAGGGGCGGGGAGAGATTCTGTCGGACCTGCCGCCCCTGCCGCCTTGCTGGATTGTGATCTGCAAGCCCGATTTCGGCCTCCCCACGGGAGAGATGTTTGCCAGGGCACGGGGCAGAATCTTCCAGAGCCGCCCGGATATTGACGGCATGGTCAGGGCGCTGGGGAAGGGAGACCTGGAGGGCGTCGCGAAGCGGCTTTACAATGTGTTTGAGGAAGTCCTGCCGCCGGAGACCAGGGAGGAGATCCAGGGGCTCAAGACGGCGATGCGCTGCTGCGGGGCGCTGAACGCCGCCATGAGCGGCTCCGGTCCTGCGGTGTTCGGAATCTTTTTGGAAGAGGAGGAGGCGGCCGCCGCCGCGGAATCCCTGCGAACGTGGTGCGGGCAGACCTTCCTGGCTCAGCCGGTGGAACGGCTGGACGGCCCTGTGGTTTAGAAACGAAAATTTCCGTCCATACTTGTGATAGACGCCGGGAGACCGGCCTACATAAGCAAAGGACGGAATGAATATGAAAACCGCTGTTACTTCCAGAAATAAGCTGAAACTCGTTGAGATCGCCCTGCTGGTGGGCCTGGCGGCCTTTCTGGCCTCCGGCGGCCTGGCCCTGCGGGCCCAGACCCAGCTGGCGGAGCGGGTGGTGCGGCTCCATGTGCTGGCCAACTCCGACGGGGAGGAGGACCAGGAGCTGAAGCTGCTGGTGCGGGACCGGGTGCTGGCCCGGGCCACGGAGCTCTTGACCCAGGCCGGGAACCGGGCGGAGGCGGAGTCCCTTCTCCGGAGGGAGCTGCCGGAGCTGGAGGCCCTGGCGGCCCGGGAGCTGCGGGCTAACGGCTGTGATTACCCGGTGACGGCGGAGCTGACGGACACGGAGTTTCCCACCCGGGAGTACGACGGCTTCACCCTGCCGGCCGGGGAGTATCTGGCTCTGCGGGTGGTCATCGGCGAGGGCGCGGGACGGAACTGGTGGTGCGTGGTGTTCCCACCCCTTTGCACCGCCGCCTCCGCCGAGGTCCCCGCCGCCGCCCTGGCGGCGGGCCTCACGGAGGACCAGGTGGGCCTCATCACGGAGGAGGACCGGGGCTATGTGCTGAAGTTCAAGACCGTGGAGTGGTGGGAGCAGCTTCGCTCGCAGCTTGCCGAAAGAGGATTTGCGAAAAGCTGAGCGGGCTTCACCCGCCTTGAAAACCGGGAAACGGTTTTAAAACAGACTCTAGAACAGCTGAACCCACCGCCGGAGACTCCGGCGGTGGGTTCTTTGCCCGCTGAAAAGGTTTGCCCCGGCGGGCCGGCTGTGGTATCATAGGGAAAACAGTCGAAACCAGGAGGGCGGGCCTTATGCTGCACATTCTCATCGGGCGGGCCAAGACGGGAAAATCGGATATGGTGCTCCGCCGCATCCGGGAGCTGGGCACCGGCGGGCGGCAGATCCTGCTGGTGCCGGAGCACGCCTCCCACCAGGCGGAGGTGGACCTGTGCCGGGTCTGCGGCCCCACGGCCAGCCGCCACGCGGAGGTGCTGAGCTTCCGCCGCCTGAGCGAGCGGGTGCTGGCTGTCACCGGCGGAGCGGCCCAGGTGGCGCTGGACGCCGGCGGCAAGCTGCTGACGCTGCAAAAGGCCCTCTTGGAGGTGGCCCCGGAGCTGACGGTCTACCGCCGTCCCTCTCAGAAGTCCGCCTTTCTCCAGCAGCTGCTGGATCTGTTCGACGAGCTGCGGTGCTATGAGGTGACGCCGGAGATCCTGTACCAGCAGTCCCGGGAGATCGCCGGGGCCACCCGGGACAAGCTCCGGGACCTGAGCCTTTTGTACGGGGCCTACGAGGCCCGTCTCCGCCGCCCCGGCCTGGACGCCCGGGACCGCATGAGCAAGCTCTGTGACAGCCTGGAGCCCTCCGGTTACGCCAGGGGGAAGGATGTCTTCATTGACGGATTTACCTACTTTAACGCCCAGGAGCGGCGGGTTTTGGAGGTGCTGCTGCGGCAGGCCTGCTCCGTCACGGTCACGCTGCTGGGGGAGCTGAACAGCCGGGAGGAGATTTTTGAACCGTCTCTCAAGACCCTGGACAGGCTTCGCCGCCTGGCGGAGCGCGGCGGCTGCAAGACGGAGGTCCGGGAGCTGACGGCCTGGGACGAGACCGCCCTGGGCCACGTGGAGCGGTATTTTTTCGGGGAGAGCCGGCCCTTTGCCGGGGACTGCGGCGCCCTTTGCCTCCGGGAGGCGGACACGGTGTTCTCCGAGGTGGAGCGGACGGCGGCGGACATTCTGCGGCTGACGGCGGCGGGCAAATGCCGCTTTCGGGACGTCACTGTGGCCGCCCGGAATCTTAAGGACTACGCCGGGACCATCGAGACTGTGTTCGAGCGGTACGGCATCCCGGCCTATCTGAGCCGGCGCAGCGACGTGTTGGAGAAGCCGGTGGTGAGCCTTCTCACCGGCGTGCTGGCGGCCATCGGCGGCGGGTATGAGTACGACGACATGTTCCGCTGGCTCAAGACCGGCCTGGCCGGGCTTACGCCGGAGGAGTGCGATGTGCTGGAGAACTACGTCCTCAAGTGGGAGGTCCACGGCGGCATGTGGCTGCGGGACGTGGACTGGACGGAGAACCCCGACGGCTACGGCGCGCCCTGGAACGAGGCCCGGCAGGCCCGGATGGACCGGGTAAACGAACTGCGCCGCCGGGTGCGGGGACCCCTTGTCCGCCTGGCGGAGGGACTGAAAGCCGGGGAGACGGCGGGGGAGAAGATCGCCGTTCTCTACGGCTTTATGGAGGAGCTCCGCCTCCAGGACGCCCTGGAGGTTCAGATGCGCGCCCAGGCCGCCGCCGGGCGGTTCCAGGACGCGGAGGAGACGGCGCAGCTGTGGGAGATTCTCTGCGGCGTGCTGGATCAGTTTGTGGAGATTCTGGGGCCGGAGCCCATGGGGCTGGACGAGTTCACCCGGCTGTTCCGCCAGGTGATGACCCAGTACAGCGTGGGCACCATCCCGGTGTCCCTGGACCAGGTGTCCGTCAGCGAGATCACCCGGAACGACCGGCACACGGTAAAATACCTCTTCCTCCTGGGGGCCAACGACCACGTCCTGCCCTCCCCCGGCCAGGGGGGCGGCATCCTCAATGATGACGACCGGGACGAGCTGGCCCAGCGGGGCGTGGAGCTGGCCCCCGCCGGCATGGAGCGCATGGGCATTGAGCTCCAGAACCTCTACGCCGCCCTGGCCCAGCCCAGGTCGGGGCTGACGGTCAGCTACCCCACGGCGGACGCCGCCGGGGCGGAGCTGCGCCCCGCCTTTGTGGTGGGGCGGCTGCGGGGGCTGTTCCCGGAAGCGCGGATGGAGCGGGAGGACAACAGCCGGGCATACCGCCTGGCGGCGCCTCTTCCGGCGTTGGAGACGGCCGTTCCCGGCGGGGCGCTGTGGAGCTATTTTGGACAGAATCCGGACTTCGCGGACCGGCTCTCGGCCATGGAGCGGGCCTCCCGGCTGCGCCGGGGGAGATTGTCCCCCGGCGCGGTGCGGGCGCTGTACGGTGAGCGGGCGGTTATGTCCGCCTCCCGGGTGGAGCGGATGCGCTCGTGCCACTTCGCCTACTTCATGGAGTACGGCCTGCGGGCAAAGCCCCGGGCTCCCGCCGCCTTCGACGCGCCCCAGATCGGCACGTTCCTCCACTACCTGCTGGAGAACGTCACCCGGGACGTGCTGGCCCGCGGGGGGTTTTCCCAGGTGGAGCGGGAGGATCTGCGGACCCTGGTGCGGAGGTACATAGAGGAGTACGCCGCCCGGGAGCTGCCGGACCTTGCGGGAAAGAGCGCCCGGTTCCGGTATCTCTTCGCCCGCCTGCGGACCACCGCCTACGCCGTGGTGGAGCAGGCGGCGGAGGAACTGCGGCACTCGGACTTCATCCCCCTGGAATTTGAGCTCTCCTTCGGGGACGGCAGGGACCTGCCCGCCGTGGTGATCTCGGAGCCTGACGGCGAGCTCCGGGTGGGGGGCAAGGTGGACCGGGTGGACGGCTGGGTGAGGGACGGCAGGCTCTACCTCCGGGTGGTGGACTACAAGTCCGGCCGGAAGGCCTTCGACCTCTCGGCGGTGCGGATGGGGCTGGACATCCAGATGCTGCTGTATCTCTTCACGCTGCAAAAGGAGGGGGCGGCCCGCTTTGGGCGGGAGATCGAGCCGGCGGGCGTGCTGTACCTCCCCGCCAGAGACGAGATTCTCTCCATGGAGCGGAACGTCGCCCCGGAGAAGCTGCGGAGCGAGCGGGAGAAGCAGCTGCGCCGCTCCGGACTTCTGCTGGCGGAGCCGGCGGTGCTCCAGGCCATGGAGCACGACGCCCTGCGCGAGCCCCGGTACCTGCCCCTGCGGGTGAGCCGGGATGGAAACCTCTCCGGCAGCATTGCCTCGGCGGCCCAGCTGGGCCGTCTGGGCCGCCATGTGGAGCGCCAGCTGAGAGATATTGCCCGGGAGCTCCACCAGGGCAACATCGATGCGGACCCCTGGTTCCGGAGCGAGAACGACAGCTATTGCGGATACTGCCAGTGGGCCGGCGCCTGCCATTTCCAGGACGGGCGGGACGGCGACCACCTGCGTTACATCCTGCCGGTGAAGACGGAGGATTTCTGGCGGGAGCTTGAGGAAGAGGAGGGATGACATGGCAAAGCTGACACTGACCCCCCAGCAGCGGGCCGTGGTGGAGAACCGGGGCGGCAGCCTGCTGGTCTCCGCCGCCGCCGGCTCCGGCAAGACCAAGGTACTGGTGGAGCGGCTGTTCCGCTATGTGACGGAGGAGCGCTGCCATGTGGACGACTTCCTCATCATCACCTACACCAAGGCCGCGGCGGCGGAGCTGCGGAGCAAGATCGCGTCAGAGCTCACAAAGCGTCTGGCGGAGGCCCCTGGAGACGGACATCTGAAACGCCAGCTGCTGCGGGTGTACCAGGCGGATATTAAGACCGTGGACGCCTTCTGCACGGCGCTTTTGCGGGAGAACACCCATCTCCTGGCCCGGGAGGGGGACCGTCACGCCCTGACGCCGGACTTCCGGGTGCTGGACGAGAGCGACGCCGTCCTCCTCCGGCGGCGGGTGCTGGAGCGGGTGCTGGAGCGGTTCTACGAGGGATTGACCCCCGGCGGGGAGCTCCTGGCGGACACCCTGGGGGCCGGGCGGGACGACTCCCGCCTGGCGGAGCTGGTGCTGGAGCTCTACGGCAAGCTCCAGAGCCACGCCTACCCGGAGCGGTGGCTGCGGAGGAGCCGGGAGGCCTGGTCCCGCCTGGACGGCGATTTTGACGGCACCCCCTATGCAGGGGAGCTGCTGGTCTCGGTCCGGCGGAAGGCGCTCCACTGGGCGAAGCTCCTCCGGCGCTCCGGGGCCCGGACGGAGGGGGACTCGGCCCTGGCCGCCGGCTACGGCGAAAAGTTTTTAACCGCCGCCCAGGGCTTTCAGGCCCTGGGGGAGGCGGAGACCTGGGAGGCGGCCCGCCGGGCGGTGACGGCCATCGCCTTTCCCAGGCTGACGACCCCCAAGGGCCGCAGGGACGACCCGGACGTCGCCGCCCTGAGGCAGGTCTGGGACGGCTGCAAGGCGGAGACGAAAAAGCTTGTGAGCCTGCTGGACGTCAGCGGGGAGGAGGCCATGGAGGACCTGCGGGCCGCGGCCCCGGCCATGGAGGCCCTGCTGGGACTGACGGCGGACTTTGGGGAGGCGTACCGGCGGGAAAAGCTGCGGCTGAACGCGGCGGACTTCTCCGACCAGGAGCACCTGGCCCTGGCCCTGCTGGTGGGTCCGGAGGGAGGGCCCACGCCGCTGGGGGAGCAGATCGCCGCCCGGTACCGGGAGATTCTGGTGGACGAGTATCAGGACACCAACGAGGTGCAAAACGCCATCTTCCGGGCCGTCTCCCGGGATGGGCGGAACCTCTTTACCGTGGGGGACGTGAAGCAGAGCATCTACCGCTTCCGCCTGGCGGACCCCACCATCTTTTTGGAGAAGTACGAGCGCTTTAAGTCCTGGGAGGAGGCGGAGGCCGGGGAGGAGCGGAAGATCCTCCTGTCCAGGAATTTCCGCTCCCGGCAGGAGGTTTTGGACGCCGCTAACTTTATTTTCGCCAACATCCTCTCCGTGGAGATGGGGGAGATGGACTACGGCGAGGACGAGGCCCTCCACTTCGGCGCGTCCTATTATCCGGAGCGGGGGGACTGCCGGACAGAGTTCCACTTCATCAGCGCCCATCAAAAGTCCGCGGAGGACGACCGCCCGGTGAAAAGACTGACGGCGGAGGCCCGGTTTATCGCCGGGCGCATCCGGCGGCTGCTGGACGAGGGGTACCCCGTCACCGAGGAGGACGGAAGCCTCCGCCCCTGCCGGCCGGAAGACGTGGTGATTCTCATGCGTTCCCCCGGCAGCCGGCTGGCCGCCTTTGCCCAGGCCCTGTCGGAGCGGGAGGTGCCCTGTTCCTTTGACGAGAGCCAGGATTTCTTTGAGACCATGGAGGTCTCCGTCATGGTGGCGCTGCTGTCCCTGATCGATAATCCCCGGCAGGACGTGCCACTGATCGCCGTGCTGCGCTCGCCCCTCTTCGGCTTTACGCCGGACCGGCTGGCGGAGATCCGGGGGAACAGCGGGGAGGGGGACTTCTACGACGCGGTGAAGGCCGGCGGCGGGGAGGACTGCGCCGCGTTTCTGGAGACCCTGGCGGCCCTGCGGCAGGCGGCCTGGGACATGGACGTTCACCGGTTGGTGTGGCACATCTACAACACCCTGAACGTTCTGGGAGTTTTCGGCGCCATGGACCGGGGGGCGGAGCGGCGGGAGAACCTCATCGCGTTGAGCCGTCAGGCGGAGAAGTTTGAGAGCGGCGGATACCGGGGGCTCTTCGCCTTCGTTACCCACCTGCGGCGGCTGCTGGAGGCGGGAGAGGCCCCTGCGGCCTCCGCGGCGGCGGCAAACGGCGTGCGGATCATGAGCATTCACAAATCCAAGGGACTGGAGTTCCCCATCGTCATTCTGGCGGACCTGGACCATGTCTTCTCCCGGCAGGACTTTGACACGCCGGTGCTGGTTCACCCGGAGATGGGCCTGGGGCCCCGGCGGGTGGACCTGGAGCGGAAGATCCAGTACCCCACCCTGGCCCGGCGGGCGGTGGAGGAGAAGCTGCGGCGGGAGAACCTGGCGGAGGAGCAGAGAATCCTCTACGTAGCCATGACCCGGCCCAAGGAGAAGCTGATTCTGGTGGACGCGATGTACCACGGGGAGAGCCGGCTCCAGAAGCTCTGCGCCATGGCCTCCTGTCCGGTTCTGCCGGAGACGGTGGCGGCGTGCCGGACCTTTGGGGACTGGCTTCTGCTGGCTCTGCTGTGCCGCCCCGAGGCCGCGCCCCTGCGGGCCTTTGCCGGGGCGGAGACGCCGGAGGCCTGTACTGTGGACGGCGCCTCTTGGCAGGTGTTCGTCCACGATGGCAGGGACTTTCAGATCCCCGCCCCCCTTCCCCGGAAGAGGGCGGCAGAGGAGCGGACCGGAGACTTTGACTCCGGCCTGCTGGAGTTCACATACCCCTACGGACGGGAGACCCGCCTCCCCGCCAAGATCACCGCCACTCAGCTCAAGGGCCGCGCCCTGGACGAGGAGATTGCGGAGAATGCCGCCCGTTCCCCCTATCTCCGGCCCTTGTCCCAGCCGAAATTCCGGCGGGAGAGCCACGGGCTGACTCCGGCGGAGCGGGGCACCGCCATCCACCTGGTGCTCCAGTATCTGGACTTTGGGAACATGGACGCGGCGGCCCAGGTGGCCTCCCTGGCGGAGCGGGCGCTGCTGACGCCGGAGCAGGCCGCGGCAGTGGAGATACCGGCGCTGGAACGGTTTTTGGCCTCTCCCCTGGCGGAGGAGATCCGGTGTGGAGAGAATGTCCTGCGGGAGTACCGCTTTACGCTGCTGATGGAGGCCCGGGCCTACGATCCCCAGGCCTCGGCGGAGGACGCCATGCTTCTCCAGGGGGTGGTGGATTGCTGCTTTGAGACGGCGGCGGGGCTGACGGTGGTGGACTTCAAAACCGACCGTGTGGAGACGGCGGAGGAGATCCGGAGCCGGGCGGAGCACTACCGGCCCCAGCTGGAGGCGTACAGTCGGGCGCTGGAGCAGGTGCTGGAGAGAAGCGTTGTCCGGCGGGTGCTGTACTTCCTGCACCCGGGAGTGACTGTGGAGGTTTGAATATGGCAAGAGTGCAGATCACGGCGGAGCTGGCCTGCGCCCCGGAGCGGGTTTGGGAGACGGTGACGGACCTTACCCACCAGAGCTGGCGGAGCGATGTGGAGCGGGTGGAGCCCACCGGAGAGGGAACCTTTGTGGAGTACGCGGCCGGCGGCGTTGCCACCGTTTTCACCGTTACCCGGCGGGAGCCGCCCTGTCACTGGGCCTTTGACCTGGAGAATGAGAATATCAAGGGGAGCTGGGCCGGGGAGTTTCACCCCGCCGCCGGCGGCTGCCGGGTGACGTTTATCGAGGAGGTGACGCCCAAAAAGGCGTGGATGCGCCCTCTGGCGGGGCTGTACCTGAGACGGCAGCAGCGGCGGTATCTTCAGGACTTGAAAACAGCTCTGGGACTGTGATGAAAAGCCCCGGCGGACTGTTGTCCGCCGGGGCTCTTTTGCGCCGTGGGGTCAGTGCTCACACTTCCAATAGGCCACGCTGTATGGGGGCAGCTCACTGCCGCCGCCAAAGTCGTGGAGTTTTCCGGTGAGAAGATCCACTGCCTGGCCGCAGCCGGCGTCAAAGTGGGCGGTGTAGGGCTGATCGTCAGCATTCACCGCCACCAGCACCCGCTGGCGCTCCGTCCGGCGCTGGAACACGGTCTGCCGGTTGGTGAGCACCAGCTCCCGGAAGTCCCCGAAGCACAGCGCCTCGCTCTCCCGGTGGGCCCTTGCCATGGCGGCAATGCGGTCCGTCAGATCCGTCCACTGGGGCGCGTCAAAGCAGGGCCGCAGGGCGCCGTCCCCCTGGGACTTGTCCCCCGGGGCGCCCCACTCGCTGCCGTAGTACACGCAGGGAATGCCGGGCATTGCGAAGAGAATGCCGTACATCAGGGGCAGGTGGGCGGGGTTTTGCAGGATGGAGGCCGCCCGGGTGACGTCGTGGTTGTCGGCAAAGCACAGCAGGTGCATGCCCTTGTACAGCGTCCACTGCTCCGGGCCAAACTGCCGCTTGAGACTGTGGACGATCTCGAAGAGGTTCCTGGAGTTCAGAGCGGAGTAGAGGCCCTTGTAGCACTCGTAGTTGGTGCAGGAGTGGAGCATCTCGCCGCCCACCCACTGGTTGTAGTCCCCGTGGAGGGTCTCCCCCACCAGGAAGAACTCCGGCTTCAGACCATCGCAGAATTGCCGCAGGCGGCGGAGAAAGTCCCTGTCCAGGCAGTAGGCCACGTCCAGCCGCAGGCCGTCGATCTGAAACCACTCCACCCACAGCCGGACACTCTCCAGCAGGTAGTCCGCTACCGCCGGGTTTTGGAGGTTCAGCTTCACCAGCTCGTAGTGGCCCTCCCAGCCCTCGTACCAAAAGCCGTCGTTGTAGTTGGAGTTTCCGTCGAAATTGATGTGGAACCAGTCCTTGTAGGGGGAGTCCCACTTCTTCTCCTGCACGTCCCGGAAGGCCCAGAAGCCCCGGCCCACGTGGTTGAACACCCCGTCCAGCACCACCTTGATCCCGTGGCTGTGGAGAGTCCGGCAAACCCCGGCGAAGTCCTCGTTGGTTCCAAGCCGGCAGTCGATTTTCCGGTAGTCCCGGGTGTCGTAGCCGTGGGTGTCGCTCTCAAAGACGGGGGAGAGGTACACCGCGTCCGCCCCCAGGCGCTGGATGTGCCCCGCCCAATCCCCGATCTTGCCGATGCGGCTGGCCGGGACGCCGGCGTTCTCCCCAGGGGCTCCGCAAAAGCCCAGGGGATAGATCTGATAAAATACACTGTTGTCCGCCCACATAGAAAAAATCTTCCTTTCCAATGTTAGGCCTTGTTTAAAAAATGTCAAAACGCCGTCTTAGGGCGCCTTTTTCCGCCGGGGCTGCGTTGATTTGACTTGAAATCCGCCAGGATTCCCGCGTCAAATCACCTTGCCCGACAGAAAAATCTGTTCCAATCCGGCATTCCGCCGTTTATCAAACAAGGCCTGGTTCGCTGTCTCTCAGTATACCACAGTTTCCGCTCCGGGTCGAGAAAAGAGGCGGAATCTCCCGCCTCTTTTGGGAAATTTGAAAAAAAGTGTTTTTGCGGCAGAAAAACACTTGCATTTTGCTTTTCCCTGTGGTACACTGATTATCGCCTTTGTGAGGTGAAAGCTTTTCGGAGGTAGTCTGAAAGCGAAAGAGGTGAACGAGAGCAATGAAAGAAGGAATCCATCCCAATTATCAGCAGACTACGATTACTTGCGCCTGCGGTAATGTGATTGAGACAGGTTCTACCAAGAAGGATATCAAGGTGGAAGTCTGCTCTAAGTGTCACCCCTTCTTCACGGGCAAGCAGAAGCTGGTGGATACCGGCGGACGCGTGGCCAAGTTCAACAAGCGCTTTGGCCTGGACAAGTGAGAAGAGCGTAAGAGGGTCTGCTGCGGCAGACCCTTTTTATATTTGTAAGGGACAGGCGCTTATAAGCGCCTGGAAAGAACCCGGGATCAGCGCCCCGGCGCGCCCGTGTGAGAGGCGGAGCCCCCGGCGGGCCGGCTGAACCGTATATCCGTATCCTTGAAAAAGTGATTTCCGGCGATGACGGCGGGACATCCAACCCCGGTCCGGCGGGGAGAATTCCGGATTTCTTTATTTACTTTTTCCTGAGAGGCGCATATACTGTTTTTAAATAATCCGACTGAAAGGGGCCATAAAATATGGAACTGCATCCTGTGGATTTGAAAACAGGGATAATTCTTCCGGCCTTCGGCGTCCAAAACGCCCTGCTGACCGCCGGCAGCCGGGAGAGCTGCAACACCATGACCATCGGCTGGTGCCAGGCGGGCCGGCTGTGGAACCTGCCGGTGTGCACCGTCTACGTGCGCCCGGAGCGGTACACCTATCAATTCATGGAGGAGCGGGACTACTTCACGGTGTCCGTCCTGCCGGAGAGCGAGAAGAAGACCATGGCCCTCTGCGGCTCCAGAAGCGGCCGGGATCTGGACAAAATCAAGGAGTGCGGCCTGACGGTCCGCTACGGCGCTGGGGACACGCCCTACTTCGCCGAGGCGGAGGCCGTGCTGGTGTGCCGGAAGCTGTACGTCCAGGATATGGACCCCGCCTGCGCTGCGGCCGGAGAGGAGAAGATCCTCCCCTACTACGGCGAGAAGGGCGGCTGGCACCGGATCTACACCGGCGAGATCGTGGAGGCCTATTCCGCCAGACCATACGCGAAATAACCGGAAATTTACGGTTTGCCCTTGCAGGGGGCGGCCTTCGCGCCGCCCCGCTTGCCGGGATAGTCCCGGCGGCGGAAGAGACGGGCCGGGACAGAGCCGGCCCCTGCAACAGACAGGCAAGGAGTTTTATGCGAGATACGACAGAAATTCGAGACAAAGTGGTGCTGGTGGGCCTGAGCTCACCGGTGCTGAAAAAAGAGGAGAACGCCAGCGAGGAAACCATGGAGGAGCTCTCCGCCCTGGTGGAGACCGCCGGGGGGGAGACCGTGGGCATCGTGCTCCAGAACCGCCCCACGCCGGACCCCCGGACCTTCATCGGCGAGGGCAAGGTGGCGGAGGTGCAGCTCTACTGCGAAAATGTGGAGGCCACCATGGTCATCTTTGACAACGACCTCTCCCCCTCCCAGCAGCGGGTGCTGACGGACCTGCTGGGCGTCCAGGTGCTGGACCGCTGCGGGCTGATTTTGGACATCTTCGCCCAGCGGGCCCAGACGAAGGAGGGCCGCCTCCAGGTGGAGCTGGCCCAGTACCGCTACCTGCTGCCCCGGCTCATAGGCATGTGGACCCACCTGGAGCGTCAGGCGGGCACCAGCGGCAAGGGGCCCATCGGCTCCAAGGGCCCCGGCGAGACCCAGCTGGAGACGGACCGCCGCCACATCCGGCGGAAGATCGACAAGCTCCGGGACGACCTGGAGGATGTGCGCCGGGTGCGGGGCACCCAGCGCCAGCAGCGGCGGAAGAACGAGGTGCCGGTGGTGGCCATTGTGGGCTACACCAACGCCGGCAAATCCACGCTGTTAAACCGTCTCACCGGGGCGGGCATCCCGGCTAACAACCGGCTCTTTGACACCCTGGACACCACCAGCCGCCTCCTGGCGGTGAACGACACCCTAGACGTGGTGCTCTCCGACACGGTGGGCTTCATTCGAAAGCTGCCCCATCAGCTGGTGGAGGCCTTCAAGGCCACGCTGGAGGAACTGGAGTACGCGGATTTGCTGCTCCATGTCATCGACGTGTCCAATCCGGAGTGGCAGCTCCAGGCCCAGGTGGTGGAGAGCCTCATCGCCGAGCTGGGGGCGGGAGAGCTGCCCCGGGTCGACGTGTTCAACAAGTACGACAAGCTGCCGGTGGGGGAGATCATGCCCCACGGCGAGGACATCTGCGCCATCTCCGCCAAAACCGGCGAGGGGATAGACAAGCTGCTGGAGCTCATCGGCCGCAAGCTGGACAGGGGCGTCCGCCGGGTGGTGCTCCGCATTCCCTACGATCAGGGCGGCCTGGTGGACACGCTGTACCGGGAGGCCAAGGTGGAAGGCGTGGAGTACGGCGAGGCCATTCAGGTGACGGCGGTCTGCGGCCCCAGGACCCTGGGGAGACTGGAGCCCTTTATTGCGGAGTGAGGGCCGCCGCCCTCGGCTCAGAGGAACGGGCCTCGGAAGACCCGGCGGGAATGAGCCGGGCCAGTCCCTTTCCGGTGCGGAAGCCCAGGGCGAAGGCGTGGATGGCGGTGAACTCCAGGCATTTGTCCAATTCCGCCCAGATGGAGTGGGGCAGCTCGTTTTTTACAAGGTCGAAATGGGCGCGGTAGTCCTCCGGCGGGACGGCCTCCAGCTGGGGGCGGATGTAGTTGGCGTGGAGCCAGAGCATGAAGTCGGACACAAAAATCACCCTTTCAAAAAACACAAAACTTAGCGTATTCTATAGATAATATAGCACACTAAATTTAGCGTGTCAAGGGGAGAGAGTTATGATATTTCACGAACGGGTACGGGCTCTGCGAAAGGAGCGGAGGGAAACACAGGTCCAGACTGCCACGGCAATGGGCCTGGGGGACCGACATTACCAACGCTTTGAGCAGGGGACCAATTTACCCAGTTTTCAGAACATCATCGCCTTGGCGGACTATTTTCAGGTCAACGCGGATTACCTGCTGGGCCGGACCGACGTGCGGGAGATGCTTCCTCCCTCCGTCCAGAGGGAGGATCTCTCATGAGCGGCTATCTGGTGCCCTATCAGGACAGCGGGAGCGAGTTCACAGAAAAGCGCTCCCGCTTCATCAGCCAGCTCTGGCGGGTGGAGACGGAGGCGGAGGCCCGGGCCCATCTGGAGGCGGTGCGGAAGCAGTACTACGACGCCCGGCACCACTGCTGGTGCTATCTGCTGAATGGCGGCGCCGTCCGCTACTCCGACGACGGCGAGCCCCAGGGCACCGCCGGCCAGCCCATGCTGAATGTCTTCCAGCGCCAGTGCGTCACCAACGTCTGCTGCGTGGTGACCCGGTACTTCGGCGGCATCCTGCTGGGGGCCGGGGGTCTGACCCGGGCCTATACCCGGGGGGCGAAGGACGCCCTGGACGCCGCGGGAGTCTGCCGGGTGAGCCTGTGGACGCTGTGGGACGTCCCCTGCACCTATCCCCTTCTGGAGCGGGTGAAAATGGACATCGCCGCCTGCGGCGGCGTGGTGCGGGACACGGTATACGGCGCGGAGGTGACGCTGCGGGCGGCCTTTCCCGCCGGGGGCGCGGAGTCCTTTGTCCCCAGGCTGACGGAGCTCTCCGCCGGCGCGCTGGAGATGGCGGCGGCGGGGGAGGAGTACCTGCCCGGTCCCAGAGAAGAGTAACACCGGCGTGTGCCAAAAGGCACACGCCGGCATTCTATTCTCCGCCGTCCCGTAGATGAAACCCCAATTCCTGGATCTTTTGGAGAATCTGTTCCTGCCGGACGCCGGAGGTGTCATAGTCCACCGCCAGGCACCCGCCGCCGCTGACGCTGACGGAGGTGACCCCCGGCAGGGTGTCCAGCTCCCGCTTCAGCAGCGCCGCGTCGTGTTTTCCGGCGGCGTTCTCCAGAGAAAAATAAGCGCTCAGACGAGCCACAGCAATCACCTCTTTGGAAAATAGGATGTCCCGCGGGGTGAAAAAGATGTAAATGAAATGCGGGCGCGGCAGGCAAGCTATATAAATATAGTTGGCACGCCTGAAAATCGGCAGAGCTTGGCGGTCAAAATGGCGCGAGGCAATTCTCACAAAAATTTCCGGGGGGAAAAACGGATATTCCCGGCGGTTCGAGTCAAACTATGCGGGCGATACCCAATGGACCCACGCGCAAATCAGCAAGTATGATTGATGAAAAGGAGAAATTGACTATGTCCAGCAAGAACAATAACAAGATCAATGTTCCCGAGGCCCGTGCCGCTATGGATAAGTTCAAGATGGAGGCTGCCGCCGAGGTTGGCGTCAACCTGAAGGAGGGCTACAACGGCGACCTCACCAGCCGCGAGGCCGGCTCCGTGGGCGGCCAGATGGTCAAGAAGATGATACCCATGAGAACTGCGAGCTTTGCGCGGGCGGACAGAACGGCTATAGGGCATCGGGTGATGGTTACATATCGGGCGGGACTATACCTGTAAAGTGAATAGAAAGAGAACTCACCCGCAGGGAGTACAGCTCTCTGCGGGTGAGTTGTGCATTTTCGATTGATTTTTCTTCTCTTGCCTGTTATGATGTTTCTAAGAACATAACAACATAAGAACTAACATAAGAAAAATCTTACTTATCCCCTTTCTTTCTTATGTTCTTGCGGCTTAAAAAAGGAGTGTGCTTATGCTGGAAGAAGAATTTGGAAAACTGCTTTTAAGAGTTCAGCAGCGAAATTGCGAGGAACAGACCCTGGAGGTCAAGGCCGCCAACAAGGGATGTCCGGAGCGGCTCTATGACACGTTTTCTGCCTTTGCCAACCAAAACGAGGGTGGGATGCTTCTATTTGGTCTGGATGAAAAGCAGGGGTTTGCCAAGGTCGGGGTCTACGATGCCCAGGACCTCCAAAAGAAACTGATGGAGGTGGGTGAGTCCATGACCCCGGTGGTGCGTCCTGTTTTATCGGTCTATGGGGAGGGGAGCATGCTGTTTGTGGCGGCGGAGATCCCTCCACTGGATCTGGCGGAGCGCCCCTGCTTCAAAACGGCGCGGGGCCGTCTCAAGGGGGCTTTCATCCGGGTGGGCGATGCCGATAAGCCTATGACCGAGTACGAGGTCTACAGCTACGAGGCCTACCGCAAGCGGAGCCGGGACGATCTGCGAACGGTGGCGGGAATCTCCTCCTCCGCTCTGGATCAGGTCCAGCTGGAGCAGTATCTGCTGAAGCGCAAGCTGGACCGCCCCAATTTCGCCTCAGTCCCTGCGGAGCAGCTCTATGAGCTGACCGGACTGCAAAAGGAGGGGCAGTTCACCCTCACAGCGGTCCTGCTGTTCAGCCTGTACCCCCAGGCCTATTTTCCCCAGCTCAGCATCATCGCGTCCCGTGTGCCGGGTACAGAGATGGGGGAAGTGGACGAAACAGGGCGGCGTTTCCTGGACAGCAAACGCATTGAGGGCACCCTGGTGGAAATGCTGGAGGGTGCGGTCAGCTTCCTGCGCAGCAATATGCGCATTGCTGTACGCATCGACCCGAGAACGGGAAGGCGGCAGGATATCCCGGAATATCCCCTTGACGCCCTCCGGGAAGCGGTACTGAATGCGCTGGTCCACCGGGACTACAGCACGCATACGGAAAATATGCCCATTCAGCTGATTATGTTCCACGACCGGGTGGAGATCCGGAACCCCGGCGGGCTTTACGGCCGTCTGACGGTAGATCAGCTGGGAAAAATCCAGCCGGACACCCGAAATCCGGCGCTGATTACCGCGATGGAAGCCTTGGGACAGACGGAAAACCGCTATTCCGGTATCCCAAGAATCCGCCGTGCCATGGCGGAGGCCGGCCTGCCCGAACCGGTATTCCGGGATGACCGCTGGGAATTTTCCGTCTGCCTCTATAACAAGGAGGCGGCAGAACAGCCTCCAGAACGCAAACCGGCGCTTTCCGCTGAAAAACTGCCCTTGGACGACCGCGGACTGCTTGACTTTTGCAGGACGCCCCGCACGCGAAAGGAAATTGTGCGTTTTTTGGGGATTGCCTCCGGTCAGTACGCTACCCGGCGCTACCTGGAGCCGCTGGTGAAATCCGGGATGATTTTGATGACCCTCCCGGACCGGCCCAAAAGCCCGAAGCAGACCTACCAGACAAATCCGGATATCCGGTGATCAATCATAAAAACCAGAAAGAGAGAACCGCTATGATTACAGGCGAACTGAAAAACAAGATCAACGCCCTCTGGGAGATCTTCTGGACGGGCGGCATTACCAACCCTCTGGACGTGGTGGAGCAGATGACCTACCTGATGTTCATCCACGATCTGGATGAGACAGACAATCTGCGCGCCAAGGAGAGCGCCATGCTGGGCTTGCCCTACAAAAGTATGTTCGGGGAGGAGGTCCAAATTGGGGAGCGGACTGTCCCGGGCAATCAGCTCAAGTGGTCGGTATTCCACGACTTCCCCGCCGGGAAGATGTACACCGTGGTGCAGGAGCAGGTGTTCCCCTTCATCAAGAACCTCCACGGGGACAAGGGCAGCGCCTACGCCAAGTACATGGACGACGCCATCTTCAAAATCCCCACACCGCTGATGCTGGACAAGGTTGTCACCGCCCTGGACGAGATCTACGCCCAGATGGCCCAGCTCCGGGACGGCGACGTGCGGGGAGACGTGTATGAGTTCCTTCTGTCCAAAATCGCCACCGCCGGGGTGAACGGCCAGTTCCGCACGCCCCGGCATATCATAAAAATGATGGTGGAGCTGATGGCCCCGGTCCAGACGAGGTCATCTGCGACCCAGCCTGCGGCACCTCCGGTTTCCTGGTGGCGGCGGGGGAGTACCTGAAAGCCAACCGCAAGGAGGAAATCTTCTTCAAGGTCTTGAAAGAAAGCATTCTTGGTAGCAGCGAGAAAAGAGTATTGTCAAAAG
>CAJUDV010000003.1:0-16924 GCA_910585385.1 uncultured Oscillibacter sp.
CGTCCTCGTCGGTGACGGTGATAAAGGTGGGGCCGAACTCCTCGCTCATAGGGCGTCCTCCTTCTGCCTCGTCGATTTTACTGTATTGTACATGACTTTTTTCCGGATTGCAAGGGCAGAACTTGTGAAAATAAGGAAAAGACAGTCCTTAGGATGGGATATATTCTGCGCAAAGCGGCGGAAATCATGCAAATTGGAAACTATTTTTCCGGAAAATACGACAATTTCAAACTTGACAGAGGATGGTACAATAATAAATATTATGGTGAATTATAGGTATCCGCGGGAAGCTGCCTTCTCAATTGGGACGGGCCCGGGGCGGAGCCGACCGGATTTTTTAATTTTAGAACGGAGGTGCCCTATTTTGGAGCACGAGAGAAGGCCGCGGGTGCCCCGGGAGACCGGCCGCTCAGGCGGCAGGCCCCGGAAGCGGCGGGGCGGCCCGGTCCGCACGGCGGCCGGGATCATTGGACGCGTACTGTTCGGAGTGTTTACAGTGGCGCTGATCGGCGTTCTCACCGCCGGGATCTTCGCCTATATCTTCCTGCAGTATATCAACACCACCGTGGCCCCCAACCTGGCGGTGTCCATGGAGGACTATGAATTGGAACTCAGTTCCTTCATTTACTACCAGGACAAGGAGACGGGAGAGTGGGTGGAGTACCAGACCATCCACGGCGATGAGGACCGGATTCTTGTGACCTTTGACCAGATCCCCGACGCCATGTGGCAGGCGGCGGTGGCCATCGAGGATCACCGGTTCTTCCAGCACCACGGCGTAGATTGGTACCGGACCCTGGGGGCGGTGAAGACTTTCCTGACGGGAGGAGACACTTTCGGCGCGTCCACCATCACCCAGCAGGTGCTGCGGAATATGACCGAGGACAAGGAGGTCACCATCAACCGCAAGATCCGGGAGATTATCCGGGCGCTGCAGTTTGAGAAGAACAACACCAAGGAGCAGATTCTCACCCGTTATCTCAATACCATCTATCTGGGCATGGGCTGCTACGGCGTGCAGACAGCGGCTCAGTACTACTTCGGTAAGGATGTGTGGGACCTGGATGTGGCGGAGTGCGCCAGCATCATCGCCATCACCAATAACCCCGAGCTCTACGGTCCCATGTCCACTATCACTATCACCCGGGAGGACGGTTCCACCACCACCCCACGGGCCGCCAACAAGAAGCGTCAGGGGTGGGTCCTGGACCGGATGGCCGGAGGAACTAACGGGGATGTTATAAACCCCAATACCGGCGTGCCCTATATCACCGAGGAGGAGCGGGACCGGTACAAGGCGGAGCCGCTGAACTTCACCAACGGCTCTGTGAAGGCGGATGAGCTGGTGGCCGAGGCCAATGCCAGCGCGGGCCGGAGCAGCATCAACAATTGGTTCGTGGAGCAGGTCATCTGGGACGTTTCCAGGGATCTGGCCGAAAAGTACGACATCAGCGACGGAGCGGCCCGGGACATCATGTACCGCAGCGGCTACAAGATCTACACCACAATGGATCCGGAGATTCAGGACATCGCCGAGGCCGTCTATGCGGACCGAAGCAACCTGGACGTTACCTCCAAGAAGGGCCAGCCCATCCAGTCCGGCATCACCGTTATGGACCCCTACACCGGCAATGTGGTGGCCATCGTGGGCGCGATCGACCCCAAGGAGGGGAATCTTGTGAGCAACTACGCCACCATGAAAAAGCAGGTGGGCTCCTCCATGAAACCCCTGACGGCCTACGCCCCGGCCTTGGACGCCGGGACCATCACGCCGGCCTCCACCTTTGACAACTATCCCGTCCGGCTGGAGGGGGGAAGCCCATGGCCTAAAAACTCCCCCAACAAGTACACGGGCTGGACGTCGGTGCAGGAGGGGATCCGGCGGTCCATCAACACCATCGCCGTGCAGGCGCTGGAGTCGGTGGGCACGGTGGAGGCCTACGCCTTCGCCACGGAGAACCTGGGGCTGGACCTCCACCCCAACGACATGGCGCCCAGTCCCTTAGGTATGGGCGGACTGACCTACGGTCTGAACACCGTGGAGATGGCGGCGGCCTACTCCTGCTTTGTCAATAAGGGCATCTACAACAAGCCCCGCACCTACACCTATGTGGAGGACTCTAAGGGCAAT
Source organism: uncultured Oscillibacter sp. (assembly GCA_910585385.1). Lineage (GTDB taxonomy): Bacteria > Bacillota > Clostridia > Oscillospirales > Oscillospiraceae > Oscillibacter. Next base: position 2,132 of record CAJUDV010000003.1, read on the forward strand.
GTGATTCTGGAGAACGAGGCGGAGTCCCACGTGGCCATGAAGGAGACCACGGCCTACCTCATGACCAAGATGCTGAACGCGGCGGCCACCACCGGCACCGGCGCCTCCGCCAGCTTCAGCGGCATGACCATCGCCGGCAAGACCGGTACCACCAACACCGCCTGCGACCGCTACTTTGCCGGCTATTCCCCCTATTACTGCGCGGCGGTTTGGACGGGCTTTAAGTCTGCCGAGCGCATCTCCTACAACGGCAACCCCGCCATCACCATGTGGAAGAAGGTCATGCAGCAGATCCATGAGGATCTGCCCAACAAGTCCTTTGAAAAGCCGGAGAGCGGCCTGACCACTGTGACGGTCTGCGCCGACAGTGGAATGCTGTGTACGGACGCCTGTCACGCGGACATCCGTAAGGACCGGGCCGTCTCCTTTACGATCCCGACGGGAATGGGGCCCACGGAGCCGTGCACCCTTCACACCATGGCCAACTACTGCACTGAGGGCGAGTGCCTGGCCGGGGCCCTCTGTCCTGAGTCCTCCATTGTGGAGAAGGGCGTGCTGAACTATGAGCGGGAGGATTACGGCCCCAACATCTCGGCGGAGGACGACGCCTACCTGTTGGTGAACATCCAGAAGGCGGCGGCGGAGGCGGGCGGCTGTCCCTTCCACGGCGGCAACGGGATGCCCTACGACCCCGAGAATCCCAGCAGCCCCTATGACCCCAGTGATCCCAACGGTCCCTTTGATCCCAACTGGCAGCCGCCTGTGGAGCCCGTGGACCCAGGTGATACTACAGACCCCGGCGCCAACACGCCGGAGCCGGGCGGTGAGCCCCAGGAGCCCGCGGAGCCCGCGAATCCTCCGGCCACAGATCCCGGCGCCGCCGGGGACGGAAACTGGTTCGACAATCTCTGGAACACCCCCGCGGCATGACGACAGCCCCACGGCCTGTGGCCGTGGGGCTGTTTTTGTCCAGTCATTCAGCGGAAGATTCAGCGGCGCAGTCTGCCGGGCGGCCGGAGAGCATCTCCAATCCGTGGGCCAGGGCGGGGAGGACGGCCTCCAGATTTTCCCGGGCGGCCTTGGGAGAGCCGGGGAGATTGACAATCAGGGTTCCGTGCCGGATGCCCGCCTGGGCCCGGGAGAGCATGGCCCGGTTCGTCACTCCCATAGAGGCGCGGCGCATGGCCTCGGGGATGCCGGGGGTTAGACGGGTGCAGACCGCCAGAGTGGCCTCCGGCGTCACGTCCCGGGGGGAAAAGCCGGTGCCGCCGGTGGTGAGCAGCAGCTGGACGGATCCGGCGCCTGCGATTTCTCGCAGAATCTGCTCAATTCTAGGCTGTTCATCCGGCACAATGGCGGTTTGGACCACCTGGTATCCGGCGTCTTTCAGGAGTTCCGCCACCAGCGGCCCGGCACTGTCCGGGCGCTCACCCCGGAAGCAGCGATCACTGACAGTCAGAACAGCGGCGTTGAACATGGGATTTTCCTCCTTTATGCTTTTCGCAGAAACAGGATATTCTCCGGAGCGACGGAGACGGTGAGGCCTGCCTCGTGGGGGAGGACCTCCCAGACAGTCCGGTCCAGCTCCATGCGGAGGGGGGGAGCACCGGGGGCGGCGTCTGTTGGCCGCAGGAGGACCACGGTGGAAAACATGTCCCGGATGGCCCGGTCCACACGGCAGGAGAACGCGTTTCGGGTCTCCGGCTTCGCCGGGAGCAGATGCTGGGCCCGGATGCCTGCCAGCCGGATATACTCCGGCACGGGCCGTCCGCAGTCCAGAGTGACACCCCAGCTGGGAATTTGGACGGTGGTGCCCGCCGGAAGGACGTCCACAAGATTTTCGCATCCCGAGAGGCGGGCGGCGGCCTCTGTGTCCGGATGGCGGAGCAGATCCTCCAGGGTGCGTATGCCCTGAGAGCGGCCGCGGTCTATCAAACAGACCTGACGGCAATTTCGGAACACCTCTTCCCGGTCATGGGAGACCCACAGCGCCGTGCCTTGAAAGTGCTCCAGCGTCTCCGCCAGTTCCAGCTCCAGCTGGCGTTTCAGGAAGCTGTCCAGGGCGGAGAGGGGTTCATCCAGCAATATGGCCCGGGGCTCCGCGGCCAGGATACGGGCCAGGGCTGCGCGCTGCTGTTGTCCGCCGGAGAGCTGTCTGGGGCGCAGCTCCGCGGCATCCTCCAGGCAAAAACGGCGGAGCAGGTCTCCGGTGCGGGCATGGCGGCAAGCCCTGTTTTGGATGACAGCGGCGATGTTTTGCCGGACAGTCATATTGGGAAACAGGGCATACTGCTGGAAGAGATAGCCGGTCCGCCGCCGCTGGGGCGGCAGGTTGATTCTGGCGGCGCTGTCGAAGAGGGTGACGCCGTCCAGCTCGATTCTCCCTTCGTCTGGAGTCATGATTCCGGCGATGCACCGCAGCGTCACGGACTTTCCGCAGCCGGAGGCCCCAAGAAGGGCTAGAACGCCCTCTTCGGTCTCAAACTGGACCTCCAGATGAAAGCCGCCCAGGCGTTTTTGGATGTTGACAGACAGGGCCATCAGCCGCCGCCCCCCTTTTTTTCGCTCTGCTGCCGGGTCTCCAGCAGATTCAGCGCCAGCAGAAACAGGGCGGAGAGGGCGATGTTCACCAGCACCCACCTCATGGCTCCGCTGTCGTCGCCGGTGCGCCAGAGCTGGTAGACGGTGGTGGAGATGGTAGCGGTGCGGCCCGGGGTATACCCCGCGATCATGGAGGTGGCGCCGTATTCCCCCAGCGCCCGGGCGAAGGACAGCACGGTCCCCGCCAGAATTCCCTGGCGGCAGCAGGGCATTTGCACCCGCCAGAAGAGGTAGGTATTGGAGAGGCTCAGGGTCTGGCCCGCCTCTATCAGGGTCATGTCAAAGCTCTCAAAGGCTCCCCGGGCCGTGCGGTACATCAGCGGAAAGGCCACCACCACGGCGGCGAAGACGGCAGACCACCAGGTCATCACCAGGCGGAGGCCGAAGACGCGCTGGAACCATTCCCCCAGGGGGCGCCGGGGACCCAGCAGCATCAGCAGCAGCCAGCCCACCACAGTGGGCGGCAATACCAGAGGCAGGGTCAGAACCACGTCCAGCACACCCTTTGCCAGCTGGGGGAGCTTGGCGGCGGCATGGGCGGCGAAGATCCCCAGGAAGAACACCGCCGCAGTGGAGATCGCGGCGATCCGGATGGAGTTGTAGAGGGGATACCAGTCCATAGGAGCCTCCTGGAGACTATTTGTTGAGTGGTGTGAAGCCGGCGCGGGCAAAGACGTCCCCGGCCTCCGGCGTGGCCAGAAAGTCCAGAAAGGCCCGGGCCTCCTCCGGATGGGCGGCGTCTTTCAGCATGGCGGCGGGATAGATCACCTGGCCGCACATCTCCGCTGTGGCCTCGTCTGTGGCGGTGAGCCCGGCGGAGAGGGCGTCGGTGGCGTAGATGACGCCGCAGTCCACCATGCCCTCGGAGACCTGGGTGGCGACTTCTTTTACGTTGGAACCGCAGGTCAAAACGCCGGAACCGGCCAGGACGGCCTCCGCCAGGCCATAGTACGAAAAAATCTTCTGAGTGTACTGCCCTGCCGGCACATCGCTGTTGCCGGCGGCCAAGAGCACATCTCCGCGCTCCAGCAGCTCCGCCAGCCGGTCAAAGGAGGTGACGCCGCCGGGATTTCCCTCCGGCACCGCCAGGACCACCTTGTTTTCCAGCAGGTCCAGCCGGGTACCCTCCATCAGGGAACCGGACTCCTCCAGGGCGTTCATCTGTTTAGGGGCGGCGGAGATAAAGAGGTCGCAGTTCGCCCCTTCCTGGATCTGGGTTAGCAGAGCGCCGGAGGAGTCGTAGGTTGGAACGACGGCGACGTTGGGGACCGCGTCCTGATATAGGCCGATGACCTGGTCCAATGCCTCCATCATGGAGGAGGCGGCGAAAACATGGAGCTCCGCAGTGCCGCCGGCGGGAGATTCTGTTCCGCCGCAGGCGGAGAGGGACAGAGCCAGCGCTAGAATCAGCGGGAGAATTTTTTTCATACGATTTCCCCTCATTCCGGTATGACGGAGACGCTTTTGCGGATAGAAAACCCGGTTCATGACGCGCAATTAAGAAAGGCGGGATTTGAAAGAGCGAGGCGGCGGTTCTCCGCCTGCGCTCTTTTTATTTTCCAAAGGGGCAGACGGGCCAGCGGCAGGGCTTGCAGCCCAGGCACAGTCCGCCCTCGCACATGGCGGCGATGTCCGAGCGGGTGATCTCCACCCCCGCCGCGATGCGGGGCAGAACCAGGTCAAAGACTGTGGCCCCGGCGTACATGACGCATCCCGGCAGGCCCAGCACAGGGGTTCCGTCGGAGAAGTACCCCACCAGAAGCATGGCCCCGGGGAGTACCGGTGCGCCGTAGGAGACGATCCGCGCTCCGGCGGCTCGGATGCCGCCGGGGGTGTTGTCGTCCGGGTCCACGCTCATGCCGCCGGTGCAGAGAATCAGCTCCGCGCCGGTTTTCCGAACCTCGGTGATGGCGTTTGCCACGTTTTCCACGCCGTCGCCGGAGTAGGAGACGGCCAGCGTGTCGATGCCAAAGGCCGCCAGCTTATCCCGTACCACCGGGGTGAAGGTGTCCTGGATCAGGCCGGATTTTACCTCGCTGCCGGTGGCCACGATGGCGGCGGTCCTCAGCTTCCAGGGCAGCAGTTTCAGAAGGGGAGCGGGGCCCGCGGCGTTTTCCGCCCCTTGGAGCTTCTCCTCCGGGATCACCAGCGGGATGACCCGGGTTCCCGCCAGCTTGTCTCCTCTGCGGACGGCGGTGTTCCCATGGCGGGTGGCGATCATCATGTCCTCCGTGGAGTTGACGGCCAGCAGGCGCGCCGAGTCCACCTGAAACAGTCCGTCACAGGCGGCGGTCAGCTCAATCTTGCCCTCCTTAACCGGGCTCCGCTCCATGCGGTCATTGATGCAGAGGGCGCAGAGCCGCTCCGCGGCGTCGTTTTCGTGGACCATGCCGGGGACCATCTCCCAGACATAGAGGTGCTCCTTGCCCATGGACAGTAGGACGGGGATGTCCTCCTCCGTCACCACATGGCCCTTGCGGAAGCGGGCGTCCTTATACGTGTCCTTGATGATCTGGGTCAGGTCGTGACAGAGCACATGACCCGCGGCGTCAACGGTATGAATGAGTTTCACTTGCTGCCCTCCAGACGTTCGATCTCATCTCCGGGCCGGACATTGCCCTCCCGGACCACCACGGCGAAGATGCCCTCGGTAGGCATGACGCATTGGCCCACGGCCTTTTTGATGGCGCAGTCGCTGTGGCACTCCTTGCCGATCTGGGTGACCTCCACCTCCGTCTCACCGATTCGAAGCCGGGTTCCCACGGGCAGGGATTTCAGATCAATTCCAACGGTGTTGATGTTCTCCGCGAAGACTCCGGCGTCCAGGGGCAGGGGTGAGACAGCCCGCATGGTGTCGATACTCTCCTCCGCCAGAAGGCTGATCTGCCGGTGCCAGTCTCCGGCGTGGGCGTCCCCCACAATGCCGTGGCGGAGCTTTAGGTGAATTTTTGGAACAGGGCGCTTCCGCTCTCCTTTTTTCTCGCTGATGTTGACTGATACAACCTTTGCCATGTCATTCCTCCGCCCGGTATTCTCCGCTCTTGCCGCCGGATTTCTCCAGCAGGCGGATGTTTGAGATCTTCATATCCCGTTGGACAGCCTTGCACATATCGTAGACGGTCAGCGCCGCAGCCGACACGGCGGTAAGGGCCTCCATCTCCACGCCGGTGACGCCGGTGCAGGTGACGGCGGCCCGGATCTCCACCACGCAGGGGGACTCCGAGAGGGAGAACGTGATGTCGATCCCCGTCAGGGGGAGGGGGTGGCACATGGGGATCAACTCCCAGGTGTGCTTTGCCGCCTGGATGCCCGCCACCTGGGCCACCGCCAGTACGTCGCCCTTTTTGAGGGTGCCCTTTTTGATGTGGTCCATGGTCGTCCGCGAGACGTGGATCTCCCCGGCGGCCACGGCCTGACGGAAGGTGACGGATTTCTCCGTCACGTCCACCATGCGGGCGCGGCCCTGGTCATTAAAATGTGTCAGCTCCGGCATGATTCAGCCTCCAATCTGGTTCATGGTTCTGGGGGTGTCGCTGGGGCGGTCCGCCAGGTGGTGCCGGGAGGGCTTTTGGACAATGCCCGCCCGAATGGCTGATTGCAGAGCCTCTCCGTGAAGCCCCCGCAGGGGGCGTTCCTCCCGGCTGTGGAGACAGCCCTTCAGCCGTCCGTCCGCCGTCACCCGAATGCGGCGGCAGGCGCCGCAGAAGTCATGGCTTACGGGGGAGATCAGGCCAACGGTTCCCGGTGCCTGCGGGAGACGGTACCGACGGGCCACGCCTTCAGTTGAGAGTATTTGTAGAGCGGGATTGTTTTTCAGGATGTGTTCCACAGGCAGAAAGCAGGATTTCTCCCATTGGGCGCAGGGGCCCATGGGCATCAGCTCAATGAAGCGGACCTCCCAGGGATGGTCCATGGTCAGGGCCAGAAAATCATTGATCTCGTCGTCATTGAAACCGCCGATGAGGACGGTGTCCAGTTTTAAATTGGTGAATCCGGCGTCCTCCGCCGCCTGGATGCCGGACAGCGCGTCCTCCAGCCGGCCCAGCCGGGTCATGGCGGCAAAGCGGTCTGGATGGAGGGTGTCCAGGCTGATGTTCAGCCGGTCCACTCCCGCCTTTCGCAGGGGCCCTGCCAGATTGGGAAGAAGGCTTCCGTTGGTGGTGAGGCACAGCTCCTCCAGGCCCGGAAGGGCCCGCAGACCCCGGCAGATGTCCAGCAGACCCCGCCGTACCAGAGGTTCCCCGCCGGTGAGACGAATCTTTTTCACACCGCAGGCCACGGCCGCCGCCCCGATTTCCACACACTCCTCCACGGAGAGCATTGCCCCGTGGGGGCGCTTTTCCACACCCTGGGGCCCCATGCAGTATTGACAGCGGTAGTTGCACAGATCGGTCACCGACAGCCGCAGGTAGTCCACGGTTCGTCCGTATTGGTCCTGCAAGGAGTTCGCCCCCCCCATTCGTGATACTCACTTGAGATTAACGGTAATTCTATCATACCAGCTTTCCGGGAAAAGTCAAGGAATTTTCCGTGGATGCGCCTTGACGGCAGGGGCCGGAAAGTGTTATTCTAGAAAAAAGACAACGGAGGAGGGGGGGGTACTGTGAGCCTGGCGGAATTGCTGGAGATCCGGTCCGGCGTCACAGCGGTTATAGGCGGCGGCGGAAAGACCGCGCTGCTGCGGACGCTGGGGGAGGAGCTGTCGAGAGGCGGAGCCCGCGTTCTCCTCTGTGCCTCCGCGAAGATCTTCCCCTTTGCCGGCCTCACCAATCTGGCGGACCCCACGGAGGCGGCTCTGGCGGAGGCTTTGAGAGCCTGCGGCCTGGTCTGCGCCGGAACTCCGGTTCCCGGCACGGGAAAATTTGCCGCCCCAGGCATTCCCATGACCCGTCTGGCGGAGCTGGCGGACTATGTGCTGGCGGAGGCCGACGGCTCCGCCGGGCGGCCCATGAAGGCCCACGCCTCTCATGAGCCGGTAATCCCCCCGGAGGCCAATCAGACCATCTGCGTCGTGGGAGCCTCCGGCTTTGGGCGGCCGATTGCGGAGGCGGTTCACCGTCCGGCGCTGTACGCCCGCCTCGCGGAATTGCCGGAGACGGCGCCGGTTACGCCGTCAGCAGAGGCGGCGGTGCTGCGGGCTGAGGCCCTGCACGACAGAGTTTATGTCAATCAGGCGGAGACCGCGGAGGCCATGGCAAGCGCCGCCGCGCTGGCAGAGTTCATGGATTGCCCGGTGCTGGCGGGATCTTTGAGGAGGGGGGAGTACCGACAATGCTCACGGTGATTCGAGGGGCCGGGGATTTGGCCTCAGGCATTGCCCTGCGGCTCTGGCGGAGCCATATTCAGGTGGTGATGACCGATATGGAGCGGCCCACCGCCATCCGGCGGACGGTCTGTTTCTCCCAGGCCGTCGTTCATGGGGAGACCGCGGTAGAGGGCGTGACGGCCCGGCGGGCGGAGAACGCCGCACAGACGCTGGAGCTGCTCTGTGACGGTGTAATCCCGGTGCTGGCGGACCCGGATGGAGGCTGTATCCGGGACTTGCGGCCCGCTGCGGTGGTGGACGCGATCCTGGCCAAGCGGAACCTGGGGACCAGGATCACCGACGCCCCGGTGGTTGTGGGCGTGGGCCCCGGCTTTACGGCGGGAGTGGACTGCCACGCCGCGGTGGAGACCATGCGGGGCCACTATCTGGGCCGGGTGCTCTATGAAGGCTCCCCCATCCCCAACACCGGCATCCCGGGCCTCATCGGCGGCTTTGCCGGGGAGCGGGTGCTTCGGGCCCCGGCGGACGGCCTGTTCCGTCAGATTTTGGACATTGGCGCCTGGGTGAAGCTGGGGGACGTGGCGGCCGAGGTGGACGGCCAGCCCATGGTCTGCACTCTGGACGGCATTCTCCGGGGCATCCTGGCGGACGGGACGCCGGTCCACAGGGGAATGAAGGCGGGGGACATTGACCCCCGGTGTGAGGAAAGACACTGTTACTGTGCCAGTGACAAGGCGCTGGCGGTAGGCGGCGGCGTGCTGGAGGCGGTTCTGGCACTGTCCGGCGCGCTGCGGAAAGGAGCGGACCGTGGCTGAGAGGGAAGTAAAGCTGACAAAGCTGGCCAAGTGCGCCGGCTGCGGAGCCAAGGTGGGGGCCGGAGTCCTGGCCCAGCTGTTAGAGGGCATTCGGGTCCGTGAGGACCCCAATCTCCTGGTGGGCTTTGACAAGAGCGACGATGCCTCGGTCTATAAAATCTCCGATGACCTGGCCCTGGTGCAGACGGTGGATTTCTTCCCGCCCATCGCCGACGACCCCTATCTCTTCGGCCAGATTGCCGCTGTCAACGCCCTCTCCGACGTGTACGCCATGGGCGGAGAGCCCAAGCTCTGCCTGAACATCATGGCGGTGCCGGACTCCATGCCCAAAGAGGCGGTCCACGAGATGCTCCGGGGCGGGTACGACAAGGTCTACGAGGCCGGGGCGCTGATCACCGGGGGCCACAGCATTTTGGACGACGAGCCCAAGTACGGCCTGGCGGTGACGGGATTTGTCCACCCGGACAGGGTGCTGACCAACGCCGGGGCCAGGCCGGGGGACGTGCTTCTCTTCACCAAGCCTTTGGGAATCGGCGTGCTGACCACCGCCGCCAAGGCGGGTCTGGCCTCGCCGGAAGCCATGGAACTGGCCCAGAGGCTGATGACCACCCTGAATAAGTCCGCCCGGGACGTGATGGTAAATTACCGGGTTCACGCCTGCACGGACGTGACGGGCTTTGGGATGCTGGGCCACGCCTGTGAGATGGCCCAGGGCAGCGGCGTGGAGATTGAGCTGTGGACGGAGGCGGTGGACTTCATCCCCCAGGCGGCGGAGCTGGCGAAGATCGGCATCCTGCCGGAGGGAATGTACCGCAACCGGGCTTTTGCGGAGAGCACGGTGGACGCCGGGGATACGCCTCTCTGGAAGCAGGACCTGCTCTACGACCCCCAGACCGCCGGAGGCCTTTTGATGGCGGTGGACCCGGCGGACGCGGGGGCGCTGCTGGCGGAGCTGAGAGGCGCCGTCCCCAGCGCCCAGAGGATCGGCGCGGTGGGGGCCTACCGGGGCGGAAAGCATATCTTTTTGAGATAGGAAAAGCGGACGGCACGGCCGTCCGCTCTTCTCTATTTCATGGTTGTCACAGCTCCGATAAAAGCGGGCAGATTGGTCTCCAAATCCACCAGCAGGTAGAGAAAGGGGCGGTCCAGATAGACCGTGGGAACAACAGCAGGGGTGGGATCGGCGCCGCCGGCGGGCATTTCCACCGCGGTGACAGCCGCGGCCTCTGTGCCGTTCTCATCGACGGAGATAAAGGTCTTGTGAAGCACCCGGCTGATATACAGCGGACCGTTGGGGGAGGAGCCTATGGCGGTGAAGTCGGCGGTTTTCCAGTCAAAAGCATCAGTGATCCCCATGGCTTTCAGGCTGTCGGACAATTCCACGCTGTATTCCGACGTAAACTTAGGGATGGCGGCCTTTACAGCGGTCTCCTGGGCGCCCGTCAGAATCTCATGGAGCCGTTTCCCGGTGAGAGAGGCGGCGTACTCCTCCAGTTTCATTCCTGCCTCCGGCAGCAAAGCGGCAAAGGCCCACCGGCCCCCCCGGTAGGGTTTCAGGAACCCCTGCGCGTGATCGTCCTTCAGGTAGTGCCACTCGCTGGAGTACATCAGCGTTGCGGGCTGGTCCTGACCGTCCTCCGTGGTGAAGACGCGCTCCATTTGAATCTGGCTTTCCCTGTAAGCCGTCTCCCACTCTGCCTCCAGGGCCAGGGCGTTGATAAGGTAGAGGACCGCGTCCTCCGGAATTTCCCGGATAATCTCCGGGATCATACCGTGGGTGCTGTTATTGACCCAGCCGTTGATGTCCCGGAGTGTCCCGCCGTCAAACGCCGCGGGAAATACCTCCGCTCCGTACCAGTCCGCCACGGTCTGCAGGAAGTCCGGATCGGGCTGAAAGCTTCCGTCGTCCCGGAGCCAGAGGGAGTTGGCCAGATCCACCCGGCAGTCCTTCTCCTTGGGCAGTCCGGCGGTCCAGACGGCAAGGGTCTCGTTCAGCTCCTCCACGGGGAGACCCAGAACGGCCTCCATCTGGGCCAGGGTCCCGCCGCCGGCCCCATTGGCGGTCATGCCCAGGGCGGAGAGGACGGAGAGGGGCGAGACCAGGATGTTTGCTCCGGTCCAGTTCTCCCGCAGCAGATCCAGGGAGAAAGAGGAGAGGGCTTCAACCTGGTTCTCCGCAATGGGCTGGAGATCGGGAGTCCGGGTTTCCCGGTCCGCTGTCAGGCTTTGGGGGGCGGCGCCTCCGCCGCAGCCTGTGAGCAGGAGCAGCGCCAGTGTCAGGCAGGATAAGCGGGAAAAATTTTTCTTCATCACGGACCCTCCTTTGCATCGTTACCTATATAGACGGATTCCGGATGAAAAGGTTGCGGAAAATCGTAAGAAATTTGTAAGAAAAATGTCAAGGTGATTGTAAGAAACGGCTGGTAGGATGGAGCCACCAAACAGAGGAGATGGTTTCATTGAAAAGACGAATTTACCCGTTCCTGTGCCTCCTGCTGGCCCTGCTGACGGCCTGCGCCCCGCCGCCAAATGAGACCCGGGCGGCTGCTGTGATCTGCCGCCGCCCGGCGGCGGTGGCAGTTTCCATGGTGAACGACCCGGACACCGACGCGGGCTGGGGGGATTTCCGCTGCGCCGACCTGCGGGATTGGGACCTGTCGGACATGGAGGAGGAGCTCTTTGCCGCCGACTTTGACACCCGGACCCAGTGGCCGGAAAACCTGCCGGGGAACTTCGACCCGGAGCGGCTTCTGGAGCTGGGAAAGGACCCGGGGCTGGGACTTCAGGCGCTCCATGAGCAGGGAATCACCGGAAAGGGCGTCGGGATCGCCATCATTGACCAGACCTTGCTGGTGGAACACCGGGAGTATGCGGACCGCCTGCGGCTCTATCAGGAGTACCACACCGCCGCGGAGGACGGCGCCTCCGCCCACGGCCCCGCCGTGGCCTCCATAGCCCTGGGGGAGACGGTGGGCGTGGCCCCGGAGGCGCTGCTGTATTTCATCGCCGACGATGTGGGAACCGGCACAGAGGGGAATTTTGTCCGGGATATGACGTATTACGCGGAGGACGTGGACCGGCTGATCTCTCTGAATGAGACCTTGCCCGAGGGGGAGAAGATCCGGGTGATCTCCATGTCCGTGGGCTGGACGGCGGACACAGCCGGAGCGGAGGAGATCGAGGCCGCCATTGGCAGGGCCAGGAAGGCGGGCATCGCCGTGATCTGTGTGAACAGCCGGGACCCGCTGCTGGAGCCTTGGATGGGGATGGGCCGTAGGCGGTACGGTGATCCAAATGAGCGGGCGGACTGCCGCCCCGGGGCCTTCTGGAGGGAGAGTTTGTACAGCGGAGAATACCGGGGGAGGGACGGCTCCCTCCTCCTGGTTCCCATGGACCGCCGGACCGCGGCCTCCCCGGCGGGAGCTGGGGAGTACGCCTGTTTCGCCGAGGGCGGCATGAGCTGGGTGGTGCCCTATGTGGCGGGGCTCTATGCCCTGGCCTGCCAGGTAGAGCCGGAGATCACCTATGAGGAGTTTCTGGCCGCGGCCCAGGCCACCGCGAACCCCATCTCTATCTGGCCCGAGGAGGGGAAGGAGTACCCTTACGGCAGGGTGGTGGACCCGGCGGCCCTGCTGGCCGGGCTGAAAGGATAAAAAACGGCGCCTCAAAATTGAGGCGCCGTTTTCCTGTGATTTCAGCTGTTTGGGCGGACACGGCTCTTACGCGATCTTCGCCAGCCAGCGCAGGTCATAGGGCTCGTAGACCACCTTTTCATAGGCGTCCACATCCAGCAGGACCCCTGTCCAGTCGGAGTGAATGTCGCCGTTCTGCTTAATGAGAATGTCGTATAGGATGTCGTAGGTCACGCCGTCTGCCGGGTCAGTCTCCACAATGGTGGAGTAGGGCAGGGTCTTGTGGTAGGTCAGCTCCATGCCGTGATAATCGAAGTGGAAGCCGCAGCGCATCCGGCAGCCGTCCAAGCCGGTGTATTGGGCGATCTGCTTGAGATCCTGAAGAATCTTGTCGTGGTCCTCGTCGTACAGGTTTTCCGGTGTGGTGGCGGTGTAGTCGAACCGGAACTGGATGGAGGCCCCGGGGATCTTGCGGAACCGGTCCAGATAGGGGACCAGATCTTTGGCGGGGTAGTTTTTGTAGAGCACACAGTTCACCCGGAAGCGCACCGGCAGCCGGGCCAGCAGGCCGTCGTTGGACTCCACCACGTACTTCTGCATGTGGCGGGAGACGTTGACACAGGTGATCTTGTGCTTATTCTGCTCCAGAAATGACAGAACATCCTCCTCGGACTGGTGCTCGGAGACCGGGAGGGTGGTGTTGATATAGACCTTATGGGTGGTGGGGATCTCGTCCAGCATCACCTGGAGGGCGCCCAGGTCGGACAGGGGCTCGCCGCCGGTGAATACGAAGTCGCACCGGGGGGTGATGGCGTCCATCCGCCGGATGCTCTCACAGATCTTCTCCAGGGAGAAGCCCGTCATGTCTGCGTATTCTTCTTTATTGATACAGAAAGGGCAGTGGTTCTTGCAGTCATAGGGGACAAAAATCGTCACCGTGGCGCCGCCCTCCCGGGTCTTGTAGGGATGTGTCATGATTTGATCGGCCTTTCGTAATGTGGATAGGAGCCGGGAATCCAGGCGGGAGCTATCCCGTGGAACCCATATGCAAGATACAATTCTAAAGGATTTCCTCCAAAAGGTCAAGAGGAAAAGGGAAATTCCGTTCAAATTCCCGGCAAAATAAAAAGGGGCGGAGGGGAGACTGTACAGCGGGGAGAAATAATGGTATACTACCATCGATCAAGAAGGGGGAGAGAGTCGTATGGAGCAGCTGACGGCGCCGTTTCAGGCGCTGCTGGATATGGTATGCGGTCTGCTGGCGGAATATCCGCTGGCTGGCGTTTGGTACACCGCCTTCGTGCGGTTTTTGTTCCCGGTGCTGGCGGTGCTGATTCTCTGGCGGGCAGTGCGCTCCCTGCTGCGGATTCCCCACACGCCGGAGACCTGGGGCCTTTTGAGTCTGCCCAACGGCACGTCCATTCCCCTGACCCACTGGGAGAATATCATCGGCCGTGGCCGGAGCGCGGACGTCCGGCTGGGGTATCCCAGCGTCTCCCGCCAGCACGCGGCCCTCTGCCGGGGGGAGGATGAGGGCTGGACCCTCTACGACCTGGGCTCCAAGGGCGGTACGGAGGTGAACGGCGTGCGGGTGGAGGGGTCCGTGCCGGTGGCCATGGGGGATACCATCACCCTGGGGGGCGTGCCTCTGGTCCTTCTGCCTCAGACGGTCCAGGAGCGGGAGGAGCTGGAGCGGAAACGGCGCGGCGAGCGCCCCGCGGCCATCTTTCCCTCCTTTTTATGGTTGACGGTGTTCCAGCTGCTGGCGTGCTTGCAGTTGATTGTAGCGGCGGGAGAGGCGGCGCCAGTGTCTATTCCCCTGGCCTTCCTGGGGCTGACGGCGGTGATGTGGGCCTATTTTGCCGTTCTGCGCTGTACCCGCTGTGTGGGCTTTGAGATGGAGACCATCGCTTTTTTCCTCTCCACCCTCTGCCTGGCGGTGACGGCCTCCAGTGCCCCGGAGAGCCTTTTCAAGCAGTTTTTTTCCATTGTGCTTGGGCTGGGGCTGTTTCTGGTGCTGGGCATCTTTCTCCGGGATCTCACCCGGGTGCAGAAAAACCGCTGGCTCATGGCCGCGGCGGCCATTGGTCTTCTGGGGATCACGCTGGTGCTGGGTCACTCCAAATACGGCGCGGTGAACTGGATTTCCATTGGGGGGCTGTCTTTCCAGCCCTCGGAGATCACCAAGATCTGTTATATCTTCGCCGGCGCGGCCACGCTGGAGCGGCTGTTCCGGCGGCGGAATCTGACCCTCTTCATCCTGCTGACCGGCATCTGCATCGGCCTTTTGGGCCTGATGAGCGATTTCGGTACGGCGGCCATCTTCTTTGTCACGTTCCTGGTCATCGCGTATCTCCGCTCCGGGGATTTTGCCACCCTGGCGCTGATCTGCGGCGGGGCGGTGTTTGGCGCGGGGATCATCCTGCGGTTCAAGCCCTATATCCTCAGCCGCTTTTCCTCCTGGGGCCACGCCTGGGAG